>NZ_JBOCCY010000014.1:0-117564 GCF_050586445.1 Bacillus coreaensis | reverse complement strand
AGTAACGTTTAACTGCTTGTAATCTATCTTCTGCAGTAAATTTAGCCATAGAAAAACTGCACCTCCAATTGTTAGTAATGTCTAACAATTGGGGTGCAGTTCAAGATGTGAGTAGCTTTTTTTAAAATCCCTCTAAATATTTGGCATACATCATGTTTTTATAACGCGCTAAGTAAAAGGCATTCCTGTTTTTGGCCTTTAGTGCGATATATGGATCTGGGTTTTGATGATTAATTTCTATTACATAGAGTTTTCCATTTTCATTCATTCCGATATCAAAGCCGATGTTTGCCAGGTGATATCCTTGTTGTTCGAAAAGAGCCAATATTTCTCTTACTAATGTATCAATCTTTAAGAGTACGGTCTCTATCTCCTCTGAATCTAGTTTCCATACGTTTTTAAGGGTAGCAGAAGCCATTTCCGTTTGCCCGCCTGCCGTAATATTACTTACCAATTGTCCCTTCGCACCGTATCTAGAATATACTCCAAGGTTATCCCATATCCCCCATTCATTTTTTATCATCATCACACGAAAGTCGATCATCCGATCATCATATGTCATTAAAGGAATGGTCTGTTGTACTACATACATATAAGGAGGAAGATTAGCTTGGAAAAAGCTCATCATTTCTTGCTGAGTAGAAAAGACTTTTACTTGTTTACTACGGTTGACATAAAAAGAAACAGCAATGTTGTCGGCTGTTTGAACCACCTTGAAAATACGCTTACCTAATCTCCCATTAATAGGTTTGATATAAATACTTTTATAAAGTTGCAGCATATGACTGATATCGTTTGGTTCTTGATAAAGAGTCGTTTGAGGTAATACATGATCAAACTTGGGAAGGAGTACCTTGTGCATCTCCCATTTTGAAAAGTGTGGAAAGTTAAATACTTTAGGACCTAACACTGAAGTTAAATGGTTTATTTTATCATGAAAGTTTTTATATTTTGAGGTTAAGCTTGCCTCGAGAATCGTCATAACGGTTGCTGGAAAAGGAAACGTTCCGTATTTCCATGACTCGTGTTCGGGTTGATATAAAAAACCGGATATGGTCTGTTGCTCAGTATGAATACTTTCGAGAGAAAATACAAGAATGGCTCCACCTATCTGCTGATATCTTTTTACAAAGCTCTTATAGGTAAAAAGCATTTGTTCAACTTTTTTATCTGTCAGCTCTGTAAGAATGCCTATAAATGGACCAATCCGTATGAGATTGTCATTTAGTAGGATGTCGTATGAGCAGGTTAATGGGATTTGTAGCTCTTGGATAATATCTTCTGATAATAGAATCACATTGCCTTCAACAGAGTCTGAAACCTCTATTTTCACCTCGACTGCCTTAACACCGAATGTTAAGCTTCCGTTTCCCTGTTCAGGAGTCAAGGTTGAATGAGAAGAAATTGTGATGGTCTGCTTTGTTTGATTGCATGGTTTAATTTGATGCATGATTTTCACCTCCATTTTCAAGTGATTAGGCCCTGTTTCTTCTTGTAGTATATGTTCACATAAGAAGGTAGGAATGTGTTTTGCACAAAGGACTGGAAAATGGTTAAATGCCCTTACCATGAATGGACCTTTTCAATAGAATAAATCAAAGCCACAAAAGAGAGTGGGTGACATCATGAAACATCTTCATTTAAACCAACTACTTCCTGTTTTGGGGGGAAAGGTGATTCACGGAAATGGATCGCAAGTCATAAAAAATGCTGCAAAATACGGGGAACATGTCATAACCGATCATTCTTTGGTTTTTATAATAAAAAAGGGAAAAACGTTGCCCTTACCAACAAAGGTTTCCTCCATTACGGTCGTTACTTCCGCACCTAGATTGCTGAAACATGTTAGTAGTGACACAACGATTGTCCATGTACCAGATGTAAAAAAGGCGTACTATCAGTTTATAACCTTTTATAGAAATCTTTTTACCCTCCCGGTAATTGGGGTAACAGGGACCTCTGGAAAAACGACTACAAAAGAGATGATCTCATGGATTTTATCAGAAAAGCAAAAGGTGGTAAGCACATATTTAAGTCATAATGGTTTAAGAAGAAACTTGGATTATTTATTGGAAATAGATGATACCACGGACCGTGCCGTATTTGAAATGGGGGTTTCAGGTCCTAATCAGCTGCTGTATTCAGCCCGATATTTCCGGCCGCAAATTGGAATTATCACAACCATTGGCACCGATCATATTGAAGGATTTAAAAATCAAGATTCATATGTAAAAGAAAAAATTAAGATGATTCAAGCGGTAGGACCAAAGGGGACGTTAATACTAAACCATGATAATCCGTACTGTAGAAGGCTCAATTTGGAATCTTTTAAAGGAAAAGTCCTTTATTACGGAATGGAGAAAACAGCTGATTATTATGCCCATTCCGTGACGTATAATCTGAAAAAAAATGGAATGGATTTTGTACTAGTTTGTAAGGAAGGGGAGTATTCTGCCTTTGTCCCGGGGTTCGGGAAGCATAATGTGTACAATGCGTTGGCCGCAATTATCGCATGTTCATTAGTCGGTAAGAGCATTCCTGAGACCCTTACTAGATTACAAACCTTTTCACATGTAAAAAGTCATCTTCAGTTCCACAAAGGAATAAAGGGGAGCTTAATCATAGATGATACATGGAACACCAATCTTACATCGATCGAGGCAGCTCTAGAAGTGCTTAAGGAAACAGCCGAAGGAAGGAAAACCATTGCAATCATCGGAGAAATAGAAGAACTAGGGGAATATTCGGTACCCGAGCATCAAAAGGTGGGAGAACTGGTTGTAAAGAACAAGGTTGATATCTTAATAGCAATTGGAAAGGAAGCTATTCCAACCTGTCAAAAAGCAGCTGAATTAGGGATGAACAGAACGAATATTCACCATTTAACTAGTCATACAACTTTGATGGAGCTGCTGAATCGTATAGTCGACAAAAACACATCTATCTTGTTGAAAACCTCGATGCGAAGATCCTTCAAAAACACACTAAGTCAGTTAATTATAAATGGAAAAGAGTCTGATTAGAGAGTTCACTCTATCAGACTCTTTTTTTGGGTAATTAAAAACTTTGCATAATCTATAGGCGTGCTAAAAACAGATTCCCATTCTGGGTTAATTAACTTCCCCTCCTTGAACAAGCCACTAACATAGTCGGAAATAAAATTACACTCGATAAAATAAGGGGTACCATCTTTCGTAATACCTAGATCGAATCCGAGATCAGCTAAATGTGGGAAGTGCTGTGCAAGATAATTAGCTACATAAAGGGAAAAATCAGTGATTGTTTTAACAAGCGTTTGATAAGGAATGTTTGGATGTGTGACGTGGGCAATACTTTGTAAAGGATAAGTCGTTCCACCTTGAGCACCATTCGTCAGAAAATCGTTGTCTTGAGCTACCTTACACATAATTCCAGATACTTGAAAATTCCCTTTTAAATTTCGTTGGACCGCTACCCTCATATCAAATGGTCTACCGTGAAAGGTAGCGAGAGGAATCAGCTTCTGAATCAAATACGTATGCTCGTGGATACGTTTCTGTAAAATGGCAGGCAATGTTTTCTGAAACTCTATTTTTTTAAGGTCTTTTTCTCCCTTTGTTTTATAGGAAAGTACCCATCCGTCAGGTAGTCTTTCAAGCTTCATGGTGCCTTCACCAAATTCTCCATAACTCTTTTTTAAAATAAGACGGTCATATCTAGCCGCAAGCTTATTTAAGTTGTTAATTGTAAATAACTCTGTATCTGGCAAATGCTTTCGAATATACGAATCTTTGTTAAGAATCTTGTGAACAGTGTATTTTTCCACATCGTAATTAGGAATATTGAATACAGACATCCCGCTTTGGGTAAGAGATTGTATATGCGCTCGGTAAGCAGGAAGATGATCTAGAACTCTTGAGTAAATCACACTGGGGGAAGGAATTTCTTTTAGGCGATAGTTCGTGTCTTCTTTTACAAAAGCCATCACCGTCTTTTTATTTGGCTGAATGTCAAAAAAACGAATATAACAGAGAGTCAAACCATGCTTTCGGGCAGTCTTCTCCCAAATGGAAAACATACTTAAAACATTCCCCCTTAAATCAGGCATACTGTCATAGGTTGATTTGGGGATAATAATGCCAATATAGTTGTTCACATCGATCGTCCTCCTTTCATAATAAGGTATTCATGGGAGGGGGTGGAGTGACTAAGACAAGAGTGGTTTTATTTGGACAAGAGGAGTGAATCCAAGCGAAGGAGAGTCCGAATGGGGTGAGCATGCGGACAGGAGCAGTCGATAAGAGCGAAGGAGAGTCTGAATGGGATGTTCATTCGGACAGGTGACAGTCAATACGAGCGAAGGAGAGTCCGAATGGGGTAAGCATTCGGACAGGGGCAGTCAATACGAGCGAAGGAGAGTCCGAATGGGGTGAGCATTCGGACAGGGGCAGTCAATACGAGCGAAGGAGAGTCCGAATGGGGTGAGCATTCGGACAGGAACGGTGAAACTAGGCGAAGGAGAGTCCGAATGGGGTGCTCATTCGGACAGGAGCGGTGAAACTAGGTGAAGGAGAGTCCGAATGGGGTGAGCATTCGGACAGGAACGGTGAAACTAGGCGAAGGAGAGTCCGAATGGAGTGAGCATTCGGACAGGAGAAAGTCAATACGAGTGAAGGAGAGTCTGAATGGGGTGTTCATTCGGACAGGAGCGGTGAAACTAGGCGAAGGAGAGTCTGAATGGAGTGTTCATTCGGACAGGAGCGGTGAAACTAGGTGAAGGAGAGTCCGAATGGGGTGAGCATTCGGACAGGGGCAGTCAATACGAGCGAAGGAGAGTCCGAATGGGGTGAGCATTGGGACAGGAGCGGTGAAACTAGGCGAAGAGGAGTCCGAATAGGGAGGTCATTCGGACAGGAGCAGGAAAACTAAGCAGAGCTGAGTCCGAATGAGTCCAGAATTAGGAATCAATATTGTTTTTTATATATAGTAAGTATCTTTAGTATTTCCACAAGAGCTATAATTCTTTTTTAATATCCTGGAAATGGTTTTTTTACATAAATCAACTTTGCACCAATCATAAATGGCTTGGGTGGTTATTTTTTGATCTGGGAATAGAAGTGAATATTGTTGCACATTCCGTAAAATACCTAGGTTAATTTTCTCTAGCTCTCCACACTTCCTACATTCAAAATATTGGTTTTTGATGGATATGAAAAAAGAAAAACAAGTTTTACAATATACTCCCTTTTGTAATTGGGCATAGTCATATTTTGGTAAAGTGGTGAAAGGGTTTTTCGGTTGGTGAAGTGAGAGTAATTCTTGAGCTAGATCCTTGTGCCCTTCTTTTAGTTTTGACGGGGTTTGATTTAAATTTTTTAAAAAGCGATCTACTTGAGTGGGTAAAATAAGTGGCTGATCCATTGGAGCATGATATAAGGTGAACTCAGGGTTAATAAAGATCACAGAGGATTCAACAAGATAGTTTAGTTTGTGGATTTGAAGCAATTGGCGGAAGAGAGTAGAACTCCTTTTTAACTGATCTACAGGATTTTTATATTCTCGTTTAGTAGTTACTGAATAAAGCTTGTCCGACTCTAGGTAACAATCTCCTTGGAAATTTTTTATGTCCAAAAGGTAAATAACTGCCTGGGTAATAATAACTGAATCAATTTGAAAATAGGAGTTATTCACTTCAAGCAATAAGTCATTTAAAATATACCTTTCTTCTTGGAGATTTTCTATCAGTTGATCAAACTTCACCTCGCCCGCAAATCCCTTTTCAAGATTTAAATAATGAAACTTTTCCTTCTCTGTTAACTCCATACGTGTGTTTAATGATCGTAAAGTTAGCAATTCATCCGATTCGGTACGACATTTCAGAAACATAATCCACATCCTTTCTTTATTTCTAATCCCATTTTATAAAAAATTTCAAATTCTACAATTAATAGATTTGAACATTTACAGAACATTAACCAAACATTTACCTCCCCGCTGTTATTGTCGGTTCCCCTATTTGCGACAATAATGAGTGGAATTGTCCTACATAAGTGATTCAACCGAAACAAATCCTATATTTGGGAGGTAAGAATATGTTAAAGTCAAAAGCAATTCTTGGAATGGCAATGGCAGGTGGGGTATTAGCAGGAACGCTACAGTTAAGTGGTACACCTGTGCTGGCAAAAAACGAGGCACAAATTTTTCAAGCAGAAAGTGTCAACGGTAAATTAAGCTATATCGGAAACTACCAGACCGGAATGAGCAACAAAGATGGTGGAATTGCCGAAATTGTAAAATACAATAAAGACAACCAAAAAATGTATCTCGTAAACGGTGCTGCACAATCAGTAGACATCGTTAGCATGGCTAATGTCAAATCGAACAAAACAACAGAGTTCAAGATCGATACTCGCCTTGATATTTCTGCTATGGGACAGGCACATGGATTTGCGAGCGGTGATATTACAAGTATTGATATCAATACCAACGAAAAAATCATTGCCATTGCTGTCCAGGGCGCAACTTATAAGGATCATGGAAGTATTGTGATATTGAATTATAAAGGAAAGTACATAAAACATTTCGAAGCGGGCGTACAGCCAGATATGGTTACTTTTTCTCATGACTATAAATACTTACTGTCTGCCAATGAAGGCGAGCCTCGGGAAGGATATGCTGCAGCAGAGGCAACTGACCCAAAAGGATCCATTACTATTATTGATATAAAAAAGGGTGTAAACAAAGCTACGGCTCAAACGATTGGTTTTGACAAGTTCGACTCCAAAGAGGCAAGAGCAGCACTTGTGGAAAATGGGGTGTTATTAAAGCCGAATACCGCACCATCCATTGACTTAGAGCCTGAGTACATTTCTGTTTCTGACAACAGTCACTACGCGTATGTATCTTTACAGGAGGCCAATTCGGTAGCGACGATTGACTTAAAAACTCAAGAGATTGTAAGTGTCAAAGGGCTTGGATTTAAGGATCATAAAATAGAAGAAAACGCACTTGATGTATTAAAGGATGGTCAAGTAAATCTCACCACTCAAAACCTTTATGGTACCTACATGCCCGATGGAATAGCCTCGCAAAAAATAGGTGGAAAACAGTATATTTTTACTGCTAACGAAGGTGATGGCAGAGAATGGGGTGAGTATGAGGATACAGGGTCTTATACATTCCCAGGCACCTCTTATAAAATTGATACCCTATTGAATACCGAAAGAGACGGACTTGAGGCTGATAAAACGTACATTTATGGTAGCCGTTCCTTCTCAATTTGGGATGCAGGCACGATGGAGCAAGTCTATGATAGTGGAAGTGACTTTGAAAAAATAACAGGGGAGCTTTATCCTGAAGCCTTTAATTCGTCCAATAATAAAAATGAACTAGATTCTCGCAGCGGGAAAAAAGGGCCGGAGCCAGAAGATATAAAAGTGATGAAAGTAAATGGCAAGACGTTCGCTTTTATTGGGTTAGAAAGAACGGGCGGCATCATGATGTATGACGTCACAAATGTGGAAAATGTAAAGTTTCATGACTATGTGAACTTAAGAAATTTCTCAGGTACAGACGTATCTTCAAGTGGTGATCTTGCACCAGAAGGACTGTGTTTGGTAGAAGCAAAGGATAGCCCAACTGGGAAGCCATTAATGCTTGTGGCGAACGAAGTATCTGGTAATGTAAGGGTTTTTGAAATCAATGGAAGATAAGTTTACTAAAAACAGAGACCTTCTTGTAAGGTTTCTGTTTTATTTTGTAAGAAAAATGAAATTTATCAGAATAATCTCTGTTAGATTTCCTTACAGAATTGTTGGTCGTGTGAGGAAAGGGTGGTATTGTTGTTTTTATAGAAAACGATCATATAAAGAGAGGGTTACAACTGACATGGTAATGAGTCTCAACTTAGATCAGGTAACAAATCTAACGTATGAACATCATGAGATAATTAAAAACATGTCTACTAATCTTCAATTAATAGCTGATATTTCTCAAGCCGATGTATTCATCGACTGTTTATTACCTGGGAGGAACGAAGCCATTGTGGTGGCTGAAGCCAATCCGAACACCGCTTCTTCATTGTATAAGGAAAGCGTGCTAGGTCAGGTGGCAATAGAGGAAGCTGAACCTGGAGTCTTGTTTAGTTTGAGAAATGGGAAACCGGTGATTGGTTCAAGGGGGATATCTCAGGAAAACATCGTCATGCAGCAGGATATTGTCCCAATTACTGATAGTGATGGAATGACAATAGCTGTTTTAATAAAAGAGCGGGACATCTCAGAAATCATTCGAAATGAACAAAAAGTAAAGTCTTTAATGGAAACAACAAATAGTCAAGAAAAAGAAAGGTTGGTGCAATCTCTTGTCGTGCAAGAAATTCACCATCGTGTAAAAAATAACTTACAGGTTATCTCGAGTTTACTACGACTACAAATGAGAAGATCCTCCTCACAAGAGGTTAGGGAAGTTTTTGAAGATAGTCTTTCAAGAATTGCAAGCATGGCACTTGTTCACAATTATTTAGCAAAGGATGGATTAGAAGAAGTAGATGTCAAATTTGTAATGGGGCAAATTGCGACACTATTAGTCTCTTCATCATCTATTCCAGGACAGGATATACAAGTTTCTGTTCAGGGAGAATCATTATTTTTACCATCAGATAAAGCTACCTCCCTTGCACTTGTTGTAAATGAATTGATCCAGAATGGGTTAAAACATGCTTTTCATTCTCGAGTAAATGGGAGAATAGAGATTACCATTAATAGTAGAAAGCAGATGGTCTATCTCATTGTATCTGATGATGGATCGGGGATGCCAGATCAATCCAGTGATCAACCTTCATCCTCCTTGGGATTACAGTTGGTAAGAATGCTAGTTGAAGAGGAGTTAGAGGGAGTGGTATCTTTCTTTCCTTCAGCTCGTGGGACAAAGGTATCGATTATGTTTCCGATCATAGATAGGGTGATAGAATGATTCAATCAAAAATACTTGTAGTTGATGATGAGCCCATCACAAGAATTGATATTAAAGAGATTCTCCAAGGCAAAGGGTACATGGTGGTTGGAGAAGCGAAAAATGGGGAAGAGGCGGTAGAGAAAGCATATGCTTTGGAACCAGACCTCATAATCATGGATGTGAAAATGCCGAAGATGGATGGAATCAAGGCCTCGTCTATTATAAAGGGATTTTCAAGTTCCTCCATTCTTTTTCTCACCGCCTTTAGTCATGATGAGCTAATTGAACAGGCGAAAGAGGTTGGCATCAATGCCTATATCGTCAAACCAATCACAGAAAAAGACCTTATCCCAGCTGTTGAAATCGCTCTGTATCAGCGAGAACAAAGTCTTCGCTTACATACCAAGATTGGGGAATTAGAGCAACAAATGAAGGATCGAAAACTGGTTGAAAAAGCAAAAGGTATTTTAATGACACAACTGGAATGTACCGAGGAGCAGGCCTATCGCCATATGCAAAAAGAGAGCATGGAAAAACATATTCCATTAGCTAAATTAGCTGAGAGCATGCTAGAGAAAAGTAAATAAACATCCAAAGCAACGGCGCTTTGAATTAATTCAACTATCTTTTAAGAGGTGGGGAATTGATTTAAGGCGCTTTTTATTTTTAGGGAGGTGGAGAAGTTGGGAAATTGGATCACAAGTATCGGACTAGATATTGGAACCAGCACCACAAAATTTATTGTAAGTCATCTATCAATTGCGGAACACGGTAGTCCTTTTCATTTGCCAACCTCTCAAATTATTGACCGTACCGTTGTGTATGAAAGTTCCATCTACACAACACCCTTAACATCCAATCAAGATATTGATATGCCCAGCTTGGCGGCCATTCTTTCAAAGGAATATGAGCAATCTGGTATTCATTTTAAGGATGTTAAAGCGGGGGCCGTCATTATTACAGGTGAAACTGCAAGAAAAGAAAATGCGGAAAAAATTATAAATTATTTAGCTGACCGAGCGGGGGATTTTGTCGTTGCCACAGCAGGAGCAGACCTTGAAGGCATTTTAGCTGGAAAGGGTTCTGGTGCAAAGGATCGTTCAGAAGAAATCGAAGGAATTGTTGCCAATGTCGATATTGGGGGAGGAACGGCCAATGTTGTTCTGTTTGAAGCGGGTCGAACACTTCAAACCTTCACCTTTCATCTAGGCGGAAGACTAATCCGAGTCAATGACCAAGAGGAAGTCGAGTACATTTCAGAATACTTAAGGCCGTGGCTTGAAGCGAACCTCTTTTCCACTCAAACAGATAGAGGCATTACATTTAAAGAGCTGAAAGAAATCTGTACACGTATGAATCAAAGCATGATTTCTTTTCTATCTGGTGAGCCAAAATATCATGCAGATTTATTGCTGCTTGAACCAATGGATCAACCGCTTCCGTCAATAAATGAGGTGATTTTTTCCGGTGGGGTTGGACATATGATGGCTGAGAAAGAGCCCGTTCAGATGAGTGAGGTGACAACGTTTGGTGATATCGGTCCGTTACTTGCTTCCACACTATGTAAGGAGAGTAAGGTGTCGAGATTAAAGATAACTGAGGCGAAGGAAACGACAAGAGCAACCGTCATTGGAGCAGGCATGCAAAATACGGAATTAAGTGGAGCGACGATCTTTGTTCATGAGAATCTGTTACCGATAAAAAATCTTCCGATCGTACGGATTATGGTCGATACGGTGCACTTCGAAACGATCGTTTTTGCTAATCAGCTAGAGGAAGTCATGACACAAGCGAAAAAGCTATACGAAGTGCAGGATCCCCCATTTGCTCTAGGTTTGTTAGGAAGGGAGTATTGCTCTTACCAAACGATGAAATCTATGACAAATACAATCTATCAACTCTTCAAACGCCATTTTCCCAATGCTACTTGTCTTGTTGTCATTTGTGAAAGGGATATAGGAAAGGCACTCGGTCAAGCTTTAAAGAAGATGAGTCATGAGGGGATACAAATTATTTGTATTGATCAGGTAGATTTTCTATACGGAGATTATATTGACTTAGGCTTACGCACAGCGGGGGAAGCGATCTCTCTATCAGTGAAAACTCTAGCTTTTGGATAACGAGGAGGAATCTAGCATGTATAGAAAAACAACCTTATATGGGCTTACCTATGAGTTTCATAGCTTAAAAGAAATCATGGCAAAAGCTAATGAGAGTCGGTCAGGGGATGATCTAGCCGCGATTAGTGCTGAAAATATGAAGGAAAGAATGGCTGCCAAGCTCGTACTAGCTGATATTCTCCTTTCAGATATTCGGAATACCCCTTTATTAGATCCTGACATAGATGATGTCTCACAGCTCATTGAAAACAATGTGAATGAAGAGGTTTATCAGCTGGTTAAGAATTGGACCGTAGCTGATTTACGAGAATATATCTTGAGTGACGAGCAGACGGGCAAGGATTTGCTCACATTGGGCAGCGGGTTAACTAGTGAAATGATTGCTGCAGTAGCCAAAATCATGTCTAATCTTGATTTGATCCAAGCCGCATCAAAAATAAAGATTATTACACATTGTCAAACAAAAATTGGCCAACCAGGGGTTCTTGCTTCAAGAGCACAGCCGAATCATCCATCCGATCACTTAAAGGGGATGACAGCATCCTTATATGAGGCTTTAAGCTTTGGGATTGGTGATGCGGTGATTGGAATTAATCCGGTTATTGATACAACGGAAAATATCTCTGCATTATTACATGAAACGAAGAAAGTGATTGATCAATTTCAGATTCCGACTCAAAACTGTGTTCTATCCCATGTTACAAGTCAAATGCGTGCGATTGAAAAAGGTGCTCCGGCAGATTTAATTTTTCAAAGTCTGGCAGGTACTCAAGCAGGAAATGAGTCCTTTGGAATATCGCTCTCCATGCTAGAAGAGGCAACAGCCATGATTCATGAAAAAGGAACAGCAACGGGTCCAAACCGCTGGTATTTTGAAACTGGCCAAGGCTCGGAACTTTCGTCTGATGCTCACTTTGATATAGACCAGGTGACATTAGAAGCAAGGTGCTATGGTCTAGCAAGAAAGTTCAGACCTTTTATTGTGAATACAGTCGTTGGTTTCATTGGTCCCGAGTATTTATATGACAGCAAACAGGTGATACGGGCAGGATTAGAGGATCATTTTATGGGGAAAATGCACGGTCTTCCAATGGGGGTAGACGTTTGCTATACGAACCATATGAACGCAGACCAAAATGATATGGATACATTAAGCACCTTATTAGGAACGGCCGGTGTGAACTTTGTCATTGGTGTTCCGATGGCTGATGATTGCATGCTCAATTACCAGTCCCTAAGCTATCACGATATCGCGACATTGCGAAGCATTTTACGCTTAGAACCAGCTCCAGCATTTAAAGGATGGCTAGAGAGGCTTGGATTAATGGAAAATGGAAAGCTAACCAAGCTAGCAGGTGACCCGACCTTCTTCTTACAAAACGTTTAAAAAAGAGGTGAACAGAAATGGAAAAACATCAGCTGGAAGCTTTAAAGAAATTTACCCCTGCTCGTATCGGAGTAGGCCGGACCGGAACAAGAGCGTTAACCAAGGACTACTTATCGTTTCGGATTGATCATGCGGCTGCTGTTGATGCTGTGTATGGGGAGGCTTCCTCCCAGTTATTACAAGAATTTAATCTCTTTACAGTAGAAACACGCTATGAAACAAAGGAACAGTATTTAAAAAGGCCTGATAAAGGCAGAGTTTTATCAGTAGAAGGAGAACAGCTTATTCGCGAAAGATGTATTCAACATCCTCAAGTGCAGATCGTGATCTCTGATGGTTTGAGTGCTAGTGCGATCAATGAGAATGTACTTGATGTGTATCCAGCGTTATTGGATTCTCTTTCTTTCTATCAAATCGACGTGGGAACACCGTTTTTTGTAAAAGGGGGGAGGGTTGCTTGTATGGACGCCATAGGAGAAATTCTAAAACCGGAAGCTTTTATTTTATTAATAGGAGAAAGACCAGGCCTTGTATGCGCCCACTCACTTAGCGCGTATATGTGCTATCGCCCAAGAAAAGGAATGAAGGAGTCGGAGAGAATGGTAATATCCAATATCCATCGAAATGGAACCCCACCAATTGAAGCGGCCGCTCATATCGGAACCTTGGTCAATAAAATGCTCGAGCAAAAAGCGAGTGGAGTCAGTCTTGTTGTGTAACTAAAAACATCGATAAAGGGGGAAAAAAGAATGGTCATGGTTGGTGAAATTGTTATTTATATTATTATGGCATGTGCAGTATTAGGAGCTTTTGCCGCGATTAAAAATAGTGAGCAAGGATTAGGGCAACAATTTATGGAAGGCTTACATGCAGTTGGGCATATTTTTGTCCCAGCAGCTGGTATTATGGCTTCTATACCATACCTTTCTTGGTTTATTAACAAGGTATGTGGTCCATTCTTTGCAACAATAGGAGCAGACCCAGCGATAGCCGCCACGGCGATTCTTGCTACTGACATGGGAGGATATCAATTAGCACAAGAGTTGGCCACTTCTTACGAAGGTTGGATTATGGCCATGATCGTTGGTTTTATGGCAGGCGCCACAATCGTATTTTCGATTCCAATGGGCTTAGCAATGCTAGATAAACGTGATCATAAATATATGGCGTTAGGCGTGATGTCTGGGATATTAACCATTCCGATTGGTGCCTTTATATCAAGTGTGTTGGTCGTTGTAACCAATTCTAAAATTAGAGATGCGATATCAACAACCACCGATTCAACCTATGAATTTACGATCAGCTATTTAAAAATATTTGCCAATCTATCTCCTTTAATTATATTTGTCGTTGTTTTAGCAGCTGGATTATACTTTTTACCAGATGTAATGATTAAAGGATTTATGTGGTTTGGAAGAATCATGGATGCAGGAATTAAACTGGTGTTAGTGTTCTCGATTGTAGAAATCTTCACCGGTCTTTTCTCAAAGTTGTTTGGTTCATGGGGCTTCCATCCCATTATGGCTGATGCGGATGACCAGTTTCGTGCACTTGAGACGGCAGGATATATTGGTATTATGTTAGCTGGGGCATTCCCGATGGTCTATTTATTACAAAAATACGCAGGGAAGCAATTGGAAGCAATGGGAAGAAAGATTGGGCTAAGTAAAGAAGGAAGTGCAGGACTAGTGGCAACTATTGCAAATATCTTAGCGATGTTCAAGCTAGTTCGTACGATGTCACCAAAGGACAAAGTCATCAATATTTCGTTTGCGGTATGTGCAGCGTTTTTACTAGGAGATCATCTTTCATTCACTGCCAATTTCCAACCAACATTAATTCTTCCCATTATTATAGGGAAGCTAAGTGCCGGTGCAATCAGCATTGGATTAGCGTACTGGTTATCGGTACCGAAAGCTTTGGAATTAGAAAAGAAGGATCGGGAAGCAGGAATTATCGGAAAGCATGAGTATAGAGAACATGAAGTTGAAATAGAGAAACAAGCTGTTTCCTAAGATAGAGAGAAGGTTGGTGAGATTTTCACCAACCTTTTTATTGTAACTCCTTCATTTTTCGTGACACTAGGGGATAGAAGTGTGTTTTAGCAGCAGTGGTCGTATTTCCCCCAAAAAAATTCGTTCCTGGACAAGGTTTCACTTCATAGCTCTTGGCATTATCTAGCACCCTTTGTTTGGTTTTGTAATTCCACCAATGATGGTATGTGATGGTATCCACTGAAGGGGTGAGGTTAAATTTTAGGCATAGCAAGGCAGTAATGTACACAATCGTTTCCTTTTGTTCAGCAGTCATCACATCTTGCCCTTTATCAAAATTCCCTACATTTTCAATGGCGATGCCTACAGAATTGGCTTTTGCTCCAATCGACCCTTCTGGAGCCATATCGAATGGGCGGGATACAGCTATTTTTCCATCGGGGAACGTTGTGATATTTTGTGCGATGGTCTTCCAGTGCATTTGATTTTTATGATAATTCTCCATGCCTTGGAGCAAACGGAAATGATTAGAGCCATTGAATCGTTTATAAGATGGAGCCCATGTATGATGCTGCTGAATAAGACTAATTTTCCGGTGAACTTGATTATTTAATAACCAATCCTTGAATTGTTCCCTCGTCATCAAAATATGTTGCCCCTGCTTTTGCAGGGAAGTGCTCACTTCCTGGACACTATCCGTTGCTAGAGCGGTGTGAGTGGTGAAAAGCAAACAAATAAAAAAACCAAATAGAACTTTTCTCATCTGTTATTCCTTTCTTTTTTACGGTTGTCTTTTCGTTAATAGTTTGTTGAGGGTTCAGTTGAAATATTCTTATTGCTTTTCCCAAAAACAAGGTGAAAGGTATAATAAAAGGGAGATGTTGAACATTAAAAAAGTACATTCATGCTTTGGAATCGAATAAATAATATATAAAAGCTGAAAGAAGTGAAATATAAGATGACTAAATCAAATGAATCAGGTTGGAACTTCGACAACAGCTATACCAGACTGCCAGAGTTCTTTTATTCAAATACAAATCCAACACCTGTAAGGTCACCTAAAATGGCTACATTTAATGAATCATTGGCAAAGTCGTTAGGATTACCTGCAGAGGCTCTGCAATCGGAAAATGCAACCGCAATTTTTGCAGGAAATGACATTCCCGCAGGTGCCTCACCGATAGCTCAAGCATATGCGGGCCATCAATTTGGACATTTTACGATGCTAGGAGATGGAAGGGCTATTTTGCTCGGTGAACATATCACCCCAACTGGAGAGCGAGTTGATATTCAGCTAAAGGGTCCAGGTAGGACGCCTTATTCGCGCGGGGGAGATGGTCGTGCTGCACTGGGTCCAATGCTCAGGGAGTATATAATAAGTGAGGCGATGTATGCCCTTGGGATACCTACAACCCGTAGCCTAGCAGTGGTATCTACAGGACAACCGGTCATTCGGGAAACAAACTTACCTGGTGCCATTTTGACCCGTGTGGCTTCCAGTCATATCCGTGTCGGTACATTCCAATATGCCGCGAAATGGGGATCGATTGAAGATACTCGAGCGCTAGCTGATTACACAATTACCCGACATTATCCTGAAATTGCTGATCATCAGGATAAATATCTTTCCTTTTTAAAAGCGGTCATTAATCGGCAAGCAAAATTGATTTCTCAGTGGCAGCTTGTCGGATTTATTCATGGTGTGATGAATACTGACAACATGACAATTAGTGGGGAAACGATCGACTATGGTCCTTGTGCATTTATGGACACCTATGACCCGGAAACTGTTTTCAGCTCCATTGATGCGCAGGGGCGGTACGCTTATGGAAATCAACCAGGAATTGGAGGTTGGAACTTAGCTAGGTTTGCTGAAACATTATTGGATTTGCTTCATGACAACGATGAAGAAGCTGTAAAAATAGCTCAAGAGGCCATATCCGAATATCCGGAGTTGTCTCGTGGGTATTGGCTCGAAGGAATGAGAGCAAAACTAGGGATATTTAATGCAGAAGAGCAGGATGATACTTTGATAAATGATCTTCTAGACGTGATGAAGCAATATAAAGCGGATTTTACAAACACCTTTAGAGCGTTAACTCGTGAAGCACATGAGGAATCAGTCCTTCAAGGAACATCAGAATTCAACGACTGGTATAAGCGATGGCAGGAGAGACTCACTAGGCAGGAACAATCAAAAGAAGATGCCCTAGAATTAATGAGAAAAAGTAATCCTTCCATTATCCCGAGAAATCATCGGGTAGAAGAAGCTTTAGCGGCTGCCCAGCAAGAAGACTATAGTGTCATGGATAAGTTACTAGAAGCTCTAGCTAATCCTTACGATTATAAAAATGTGGAGGAAGAGTACTGTAAATTGCCTGACTCAACTGGACTTCCTTATCGAACGTACTGTGGAACATAACGGAGCAATGCTACCTCTATTGGTAGCATTGTTTTATTTTTGAGAAAATTATAAATACACGCTTTACACTAGAAAAGCAAAACTTAATTAGATAAAATGGAAAAGTTATTGTTTAAAAGTAGGCATAATAGTAGAAAGTAACTTTGTACATGCATCTAAGGAGAGAACAGTATGAGTATCATTATTGGCATTTTAGGCATTATCCTTACCCTCGGATTGGCCTACCTTTTATCAAATGATAAGAAGGGGGTTAACTTTAGAGCGATTGTAATTATGTTTGCTCTTCAACTTACCATCACTATTGTCATGTTTAAGACGGTTGTCGGCTTGAAAATCGTGGAAGTGGTATCCAACTTCGTCACACAAGTATTAACTTATGGATATGAAGGCATTAACTTTGTCACAGGCGGATTAGTTCCTAAAGATACATCTGTTTTTTTTATTAATGTTTTGATGTTGATTATCTTTACATCGACCCTATTATCGATTCTGACGCATATTAAGATTTTGCCTTTAGCGATCAAATACATAGGTGGGGCTATTTCAAAAATTACCGGCCTATCAAAGGTAGTGACGTTTAATTCAGTAAACTCGATTTTCTTTGGTCAAAGTGAATCATTATTGGCAATTAAAGCACATTTAGATAAAATGAACGATAATAAATTGTTCATCGTATCTACCAGTGCAATGGCAAGCGTAAGTGCGAGTATTATGGGTGCTTATATGAGCATGATACCAGCACAATATGTCTTAGTGGCGATGATTTTAAATGCTTTTTCGGCTCTAATTATTGCGACCATTGTAGCACCTATTCGCTCAGGAGAAGATGAAGAGATTAACTTAAAGGAAGTTTCTCAATCAAAATCCATATTTGAAGCAATCAGTGTGGGTGCGATCGATGGGGGAAGAGTAGCGTTAATTGTTGCTGCGATGTTAGTAGCTTATGTTGGTTTAATGGCTTTAATAAATGCAGCTTTCGCAGGATTAATTGGCATTTCTTTAACTGAAATCTTAGGTTATGTGTTTGCACCGGTTGCCTTTATGATGGGAATACCAGCAAGTGAAATCTTGACTTCAGGATCGATTATGGGAATAAAACTTGCCACAAATGAGTTCGTTGCCATGCTTGAATTCCAACCATTGATTCCGGACTTGGGTGACCGTACGGTGGGGATTGTTTCAACCTTCCTAGTCTCGTTTGCTAACTTTAGTTCGATTGGAATTATATCTGGTTCCATTCAAGCGATTAACGGTGAAAAAGCGGGGGTTGTAGCAAAGTTTGGACTAAAAATGTTACTCGCGGCTACATTAGCATCGATTTTAACAGCAACCACGGTTGGATTGTTTCTATAATTAGATTTGTGAGACCATTGTCTGTTTTTAGACAATGGTCTTTTATTAATTTATTGGAACAACCTTCTCATTATAAGTTGGATAGATGTCTGGATGAAGAAGGAAAGCGATCTTCGCCAATCCTAGTAGTAACCTCGGGGAAGGTCTGCAAAACAATGGCTCATCTAGTATGTATAGTTGCTGATTTTGGATGGCATTCATCTGATCCCATTCAGGTCGTTTAAGGATTACCTTAGGGTTCACTTTCTCTTTTTGTACTCCGACCCAAACTACTGAAATCACATCAGGATTTCTTCTACGAACTTCGTCCCAATCGGTTTGAACACTCGCTTCCTCACGATCCGAAAAAATATTGTGTCCACCAGCTAGCTGACTGATTTCGGTTAACCAATTGTTTGCCCCTGGAGTGAATACGGGTTTTGCCCACCACTCCCAGTAGATCGATTTAGGAATTTCAACCTTCTCGCTTAGAGCCTTGTAGTCTCTAATTTGAGAAGTGAACTTTTCATAGGCTATGGTTGCCTTTTCTATGGAGTTTGTTGCTTTTCCAACAAATAATAAGGAATCAGCTACCGCTTGTAGGGATGTTGGATTAGGAACAATTACATAAGGGATGTTGCGTTTCTCTAACTCTTCAATATTACGTTCCATTCCTGGAACAGTGAGGGATGCTAACACTAAATCTGGCTGTAATTCTTCGACCTTATCCATATTTATGTTAAGATCCGGCCCTAATCTCGGTAACTCTTTAATCTCCTCGGGCCAGTCAGAATAATCATCCACTCCAATTAATGAAGAAGTTAATCCTAAATAAGCCATAATTTCGGTGTTACTTGGACAAATAGAAATGAGTTTCAACGGATCACGCTCCTTATTCTAGGAATTTACTTTCATTACTCTTATTATTATAATAAAAGATTCCTATTATAGGGGGAGAAACATGTGAAGAATTTCCATTGCTGTGCCTCATGTGTGAATTATGAAGTGAAAAAAGAAAATGGGAAGATGATTTACCGATGCTCCCGACTAGGATTTGATACACAACCAACCTATCAATTTAACTGCTGGGATCCGAAAGAGGCAGTGAAAAAGTTGATGGGGAAGGATGATTAAAGAGAATTTGATTTTGTAGTAGGACAGCTTATGGGGGCGATTCAGAGTTCGGAATACGCATGTAATTTGAACAGGATCGTTATTGGGAGTCGCTTTAGAGTCCGAATGAGCTGATGATTCAGACAGGAATGGCTTTGGCAGAGGTAACAGAGTCTGAATGAGGTCATGATTCGGACAGGCTCAGCTTCGGAAGTTGCAACAAAGTCCGAATGGTCCAGTGATTCAGACAGGAATGACTTTGGCAGAGGAAAAAGAGTTCGAATGAGCCCATGATTCGGACAGGCTCAGCTTCGGAAGTTGCAACAAAGTCCGAATGGGCCAGTGATTCAGACAGGAATGGCTTTGGCAGAGGAAAAAGAGTTCGAATGAGGTCATGATTCGGACAGGCTCAGCTTCGGAAGTTGCAACAAAGTCCGAATGGGCCAGTGATTCAGACAGGAATGGCTTTGGCAGAGGAAAAAGAGTTCGAATGAGGTCATGATTCGGACAGGCTCAGCTTCGACAGTTGCAACAGAGTCTGAATGGGCCCATGATTCAGACAGGAATGGCTTTGGCAGAGGAAAAAGAGTTCGAATGAGCCCTTGATTCGGACAGTCCCAGCTTCGGCAGTTGTAACAGAGTCCGAATGAGCCCGTGATTCGAACAGTCCCAGCTGCAACCAAGTCCGAGTGCCCCCTACGATTCAGACAGCCCCGTCTCCGGAAGCCGCTTCAATGCGAAAATACGAATTAAAAATAGAAAGTATTTTATTATTGGTAACAAATGGATAAACTTCTATCTAGAAAATAAAATTGAGGTGGTACCATTGAAAAAGTTCCTGATCACATTAACGACAATCCTCTTTGTTTCAGGTTGTACAGGAGATAATGAATTATCGAGTGAGAATGAAGCAAGTGAAGCTGTTGCAAGGCAGGCTGAGGTGATGGCGACAGATTTAAATATACCTTGGAATATTACCAAACACAATCAAACCTTTTATTTAAGTCAACGGGCGGGAAGTATTATTAAAGTGGATGGAGAAAATGGGTCAAAAACGATGCAACAGGTGGATGTGACAAAAGATGTTCTTCATATCGGAGAAGGAGGGCTTTTAGGTTTCATACTATCTCCAGATTTTGAAAGCAATCAGGAAGCATATGCGTACCATACATATGAAGAAAATGGAGAAGTACTGAACCGTATAGTCGTTCTCCAGCTTAGTGAAAATACATGGCGGGAAACTTCCGTGATCCTTGAAGGAATTCCTGGTGGGAGAATTCATAATGGTGGAAGAATCAAAATCGGGCCTGACGGCAAATTGTATGCAACTGCTGGAGATGCAGGGAATCCCAATAACGCTCAAAACGTTAATAGCTTAGCGGGTAAAATTTTGCGTTTGGAATTAGATGGTTCCATACCAAATGATAATCCAATCAAAAATTCATACGTGTATTCTTATGGACATAGAAACCCTCAAGGACTAGCTTGGGATAATAATGGAAAGCTTTATAGCTCTGAGCATGGACAGTCGGCGCATGATGAGATTAATCAAATTGAAGCCGGGAAGAATTATGGCTGGCCGGTGATTGAGGGTGACGAAAAAGCTTCAAATATGGTTTCTCCATTATTCCATACCGGAGAGGAAACATGGGCTCCATCTGGAATTGAAATAAAAAACGGGAATATCTATGTAGCGACCTTACGTGGCGAAAGTATTCGAGTAGTCGACCTCACTGGTATGAAAATGGAAACCGCTTTTGAAGGTGCGGGAAGAATGCGGGATATTCTTATAGAAGGGAATGCACTATATTCAATAACCAATAATCGCGATGGAAGAGGGAATCCTCGTGAAGGTGACGATCGGTTATTTAAGCTAACTATACAATAGAGGGAAAAATGCCCAACCAGTTAATTTGGGCATTTTTTGGTGCCTGCTACTCGTTTGATGGTAAAATAGTTGAGACAAATGATCCTCTAGAAAGGAGAGACATACGTGAATATACGATTAAATCACAAAATCATAAAAGACATGTGTGGAACAGTCTCCTTTAAACGAGGAGATTCTTTTTATCGTGCGGATCGAGTGACATTCCAGAGTTATCATCATCAAGGTTGTGAAGCAACGGTTACGGGTGCGGAGGACTTTAACGTTAGAGTAGAAGTGGACTCTCATGGTGATTTTCAAACACTCTGTAGTTGCCCTTCGCTCCCTTCTTTTAAAAATGATTGTCAGCATATTGCAGCTGTGTTATTAGCCATATATGATTATCAGAAAAAAGGGACGGTCCCTTTTATACCAAGTGAACATCGTAACGCTAATCAGGAATTAACAGAGGGCTTATTAACCCTGTTTGCGCATCAGTCAAAGCGCTCGAGTGGACATCAGCTCCATTTTGAAAACCGGCAAGTCGTAGAGGCTGCGTTTACATGCAAAATCATTTCAATTATGGATAAAGAGATGCTTGGGGTAGAGCTCACCATCCAATCCATTCTTGTTCAAAATATAAGAGATTTTCTAGAACAAATGAAAAACGGGGTACCCATTGCCCTTTCAGATACTTTTACTTATGATCCGAGTGTTCATTGTTTCCAAAGGGAAACGGATGCAGTGATCCACCAACTTGTTCAAGTGACTCATGATGAAAAGGTGCATGGTGCTGTACCAAGCAGCCAAATGCTATTGATCACACCGACTTCTTGGGAAAGATTACTGCCTTTCCTTGTAAAGGCGCCAAACGTGAGCTTACAGATTGATGAATCCATGTATAGCGGAATCCGGCTTTCTAAAAGAACACTTCCTTTACAATTTGACATATCAGACATAAAGGGTGGCTATCAACTGAAAGTTCAAGGCTTGGATCAAATCATCGTGATGACTTCCTATGGACTGGTATTAGCTAAAGGCGAGATGTATCAAATCCCTTATGAAGATATGGACCGACTGGTTGAAATGAAGCAGATGTTAGCGAATACGAAGGCAGGGAGTATTCCTATTCCAAAAGAACAATTTGACTTTTTCTTGGAAAAAGTGGTTCCTGGTTTAAAAAAGTTAGGAAACGTGCAAATATCATCTACCGTTTCCAATCAGCTCTTCCACACGCCGCTCGTAGCAAAGTTATACCTTGATCGAGTAAGCAATCGACTTCTTGCTGGGTTAGAATTTCACTATGAAAATATAGTAATAAACCCACTAGAAAGTCATCAACAACAAACAAGATTTATTGCAGCAAGGGATGTAGGGAAAGAACAGGAGATCCTGAAGCTGATGGAGGAAAGTTCATTTGCAACGACGGACAGTGGATATGTTCTGCATAATGAGGAATTGGAGTATGAATTTTTATATCATATCGTTCCGAAGCTAGAGAAGCTCGTGCAAATATATGCAACGACAGCTGTCAGAAACCGGTTGTTCAAGGAAAGTGCCCACCCTAAAATCCGCATTAAAATGAAAAAAGAACGAACCAATTGGCTTGAATTCAAGTTTGAAATGGAGGGCATGGCAGAGAAAGAAATTCGTGCCGTGCTAGCAGCGTTAGAGGAAAAGCGAAAATATTATCGTTTGAAAAATGGATCGCTGCTCTCGTTGGAAACAAGAGAATTTGAAGAAATTGATCGTTTCCTAAATACACTTCCCATCCAACCAGAAGATTGGGAAAGTGAATTAAACATCCCTGTCGTTCGAGGGCTACAGCTCTTAGATGGTGATAGTAACGTATTTATGTTCGAGGATTCCTTTCGTCAATTTTTATATACCATTCAAAATCCAGGTGAAATGAAGTTTGAAGTACCAAAACCGGTAGAGCCGATTCTCCATGAGTATCAGAAGCAAGGTTACCAATGGATGAAAGCTCTCGCACATTTTGGATTTGGAGGAATTTTAGCAGATGATATGGGACTTGGGAAAACCTTGCAGAGCATTTCCTTCATATTGTCTGAGCTTTCTACGATACGTGAAAAAAAGCTACCTGTTCTTGTTGTCTGTCCATCATCTCTAACGTATAACTGGTTAAGTGAAATGATGAAGTTTGCTCCAGAGCTACAAGCCGTTGTGATGGATGGAACGAAAACGGAACGCGTGAAACTTCAGAATAACCTGGATGGCTTAGACGTTGTGATCACCTCGTATCCCTTGTTATTAAAAGATTTGACTTGGTACCAAAAACAGTCGTTTCGTGTGGTTTTCTTTGATGAAGCACAAGCCTTTAAAAATCCAATTTCACAAACAGCGAAGGCCGTGCGAAGGATACAAGCTAATTATCGCTTTGCCCTTACAGGGACTCCGGTGGAAAATTCCTTAGAAGAACTATGGTCCATTTTCCATGTTGTGTTTCCTGAACTTTTTCTCGGATTCAAGGAATACAGCAATTTAACAAGAAAACAAATTGCCCGCAGAATTCGACCGTTTTTACTTCGAAGAATGAAAGAAGAGGTGCTTTCTGACATTCCTGAAAAAATGGAGTGGATGGAGACCGTGGAGCTTCTCCCAGATCAGAAGAATTTGTATGCTGCTTATCTTGCCAAGCTGAAAGAAGATACGTTAAAGCATTTGGACAAGGATACGATAAGGAAAAATCGGATTAAAATCTTGGCTGGATTAACTCGATTAAGACAGATTTGTTGTCATCCTGCTTTATTTGTCGATGGATATAAAGGGAGTTCGTCAAAATTTGAACAGCTCATGAAGATTGTGGACGAAGCAAAGTTTTCTGGAAGACGGGTGCTGATTTTTTCTCAGTTTACGAAGATGCTCACTCTGATTGGGAGGGAACTAGCAAATCAAGGAATCCCTTTTTTCTACTTGGATGGTCAGACTCCTTCGGAAGAACGTCTAGAAAGATGCAATCGATTTAACGATGGCGAACGAGATATTTTTCTTATATCGTTAAAAGCAGGTGGAACGGGACTAAATTTAACAGGGGCGGACACAGTTATTTTATATGACCTTTGGTGGAATCCGGCAGTGGAGGAGCAAGCGGCAGACCGTGCACACCGCATTGGCCAGAAGAATGAGGTACAAGTGATCAAGCTGATTGCACGCGGGACCATCGAGGAGAAGATCAATGAACTGCAGGAGAAAAAAAGAGACCTTGTATCAGAGATTATTGATTCCAAGCAGGATTCTGCCCCTTCTCTTACAGAAGATGATATTCGTGAGATATTGATGACTTAGTCATGGTGAAATCTACATCTCAAGTCTTAGAGTAAGTTACTCCCTTGGTTTCTATTTAGATAAGAAAAGTCACTCTATACTTATAGTATCTTAAATAAGTTGGAGTGGTTATATGACGGACTTGCTACTAACGCTAATAGATAAATGGGGCATAGGCGGAATTTTGTTTTCGTTATTCATTGAGGGAAGTGCCTTTCCCTTTGTTGGGACATTTTTTATTGTCACTGTAGGGTTCATTTTAAATTTATCCTGGTTTGAAATAGTATGGATTTCACTAGTGGGAAGCTTTTTGTATGCTCTCGGTAGCTATATTCCTTATATAATTGGATATAAGTTAGGAAATTCTGTTGAAAATAGATTAAGTCTGGCTCAAAGAGAAAAGTTAGAAAAGGTCAAAAACAGTTTGAACAGGTATGGAGAGTGGAGTATTGCGGTGTTAACTCCCCTTCATATAGGTAACGTTATTCCTTTTTTAGCAGGAATGTCTAATATGAAAGTTCTTCCGTATACCGCACTTACCATGTTAGGCATAGGACCTTCTACTTTTCTTTTGTTAAGTATTGGACGTTTTTACGACGGCGATGCGAAAACAATGATAAATAGGATCGCTGAATATCAAACCATGTGCCTTGTTGGACTTGGAGTAATGACAATTGGTTATATGAGTTGGAAAGTACTAAATCAGCGTAACCAAAAGCGAAAGATTGAAGTACTTGATAGATAAAGGGAGAGCCTCCATTACTGGAATGCTCTCCCCTTTTTGTATTACTCGTCCGATTCTTCGCCTTGTCTGTTTTTCTGTTCCGGAAGAGTTTCCCAGAAGCTCGTATCGGCAGTTTCAATGGACCCATCTGCAATGGCTCGTACTGTAGCATCTAGGGTAGTAATCGTCTGCTTAATTAAATAGCCATTGCTCTTTTGTCCAAGAGCATAAGATTCAATGTAGTGATCGGACATGCCACGCATTTCAAAAAGGAGAGTAGAAATGCCATAACGAACAGCAGCGCCGTTACGTCCGATATTTTCTCCGCTTCCACCTACGTATTTACCGATATGGCCCCAACCAGTATCCTCAAGTGCTCCATAAACAACCGATCCTAATTTTTTAGAGCGTTCAACCACATCAGGCTTCACATTTGGATTTGTTGGATAAAGAATCGATCCAGATACGAGTTCCCCTTCTGTTTCACTAAGTGTGCCCTGGTGATGAAGGTCAATCATATAATCAATGTTATATTTTGCAAATACATTTTCATGCAAGACTCTAGCCTCTGGTTGCATTGCCGTTGTTGCCTTATCGTGTTCACGGTTAAGATCCACTTTGTTCGCATTATAACGTGTAAGATGACGGTCGCCATCGGCGTGATAGTCCTCAAGTGAGAAATCCACATCTCCCATGGCTCCATCAGCATTGAGCATAGGAATGATGAGTACATTAACGTTATCTAATACTCCCTTTGATTTAGCTGTACCTAAATGCTTAATAAAGCTAAGGGCACCCTCTGTTGTAAGCTGCTCGTTTCCGTGCTGCTGTGTTAAAAATAAAATCGTTGGATTATCAGGATTAGAGATATATTTTGCCATATAAATATCCCGGCCTTTGACTGTTTGTCCAATCACCTCTAATTCCATCGCTTCTTGCTTCGCATCTTGAGTATTTAAATAATCTACTAAACTCTCATATGTATGCAGAATCGACGTTTGGACGGCCCCATTACCAGCACCTGGCCCGTTTCCAACAGCGAAAACTGGTGTTGAGACGGCAGTAATTGCACCAAATGCCATTAAGCTTGATAAGGATACGGATAAAACTTTTTTCTTTAAGTTCATATCTTACCTCCAAATAAAATTTTATTAACAATTCAAATTTTATCCAAATATGGTTCAGATGTTAATAAAGAAAATTGCCTATTATTTAGACAAATTTCGATTAACGAAATACATACGAATGAAGGATTTAAAAACTATGAAAAGTAGGCTTAGGGAGTTGAGATAGGAAGAAAGATGTAGAATATAATTGGTTTTCAATTATAGGTCGGGAAGAAATATGGGATCTATTAAAAACTCAATTAAGTAAAATATTTTACTAAATGTTAGTGAAATAACTAAAATTTATTGTATTCAAATAGGTAGAATCAGTTTATTATGTAAAGAAGTTGGGGTGCTTCAACTTCAGAAATAAGATGATGACAATACAGTTAAATGTATGTTAATCACTAGTAAAATATTTTTCTTAAATTTTTTTACTAGTTTTAGTAAAAATATATTTACATGTTTTACTTTTGGTGATATATTTTAATTACTGAAGCGCTTTCAATGAAAAATGTAAACCAATGTGAGAGGATGTAAGCTATGAAGAAGTTTAAAAAGTATTTTAGCCTTATGAGCGGTATTGCTTTAAGTCTATCTTTGGTAGCATGTGGACCTCAAGAAAGTAGTACTGAGAGTACCGGCTCGAACGATTCTTCCAAGAACAAAGAGTATGATTTACTAGTTTGGGAGGATATTGAAAAAGGAGCAGGTATTAAAGATGCGGTTGCGAAGTTTGAAGAAGAAAATGGAGTAAAGGTGAAAGTAGTTGAAAAAGCCTATGCTCAACAAATAGAAGATTTACGTATGGATGGTCCGGGTGGTACAGGTCCAGATGTACTTACCATGCCGGGAGACCAAATTGGAACGGCGGTAACTGAAGGATTAATCAAAGAGTTAAATGTAGGTGAAGATGTTCAATCTATTTATACAGAAGTAGCTATGAAGTCGCAAATGGTAGAAAACAAGGTGTATGGTTTACCTAAAGCTGTAGAAACTACCATGCTTTATTACAACAAAGATTTAGTTTCTGAAGCTGAGCTTCCTACCACTCTTGATGGATGGTATGACTACTCAAAGAAGGTAACAGATGGGGAGAATTTTGGATTCCTAGCTTTGTTTGATCAAATCTACTATGCACAAAGCATTATGAGCGGGTATGGTGGATATATTTTCGGTGCGGATGACAAAGGGAATTATGATCCTACAGATATCGGATTAAACAACAAAGGTGCTCTTGAAGGGGCAGGGTATATTCAAAAGTTCTATAAAGAAGGTCTATTTCCAGCTGGAATCATCGGTGAACAAGGAATTAATGTGCTTGAGTCGTTATTTACAGAAGGAAAAGCAGCTGCTGTTATTTCAGGTCCTTGGAATATTGAGCCGTTTACAAAAGCAGGAATCAATTTTGGTGTAACCAAATTACCTGAGCTTTCAAATGGTGAAAATATGAGTTCATTCGTTGGAGTGAAGAGCTATAACGTAAGCGCTTATAGTAAAAATGCTGAACTTGCTGAGAAGTTAGTTGTATTTTTAGCCAATGAAGAGAATTCAAAAGCTAGATATGAAGTTACTAAGGAAGTGCCAGCCGTACAAGCACTTGCTAATGACCCTGTTGTTGCAGAAAGTGAAGCAGCCCAAGCGGTAGCAGAACAATCACAATTTGCTGAATTAACTCCAAACATTCCAGAAATGAACGAAGTTTGGACACCGACAGACTCTGCCCTACAAACCATCGCAACTGGCAAGGCTCAACCTAAAGAAGCACTGGAGCAAGCAGTTGAAACGATTAAAGGACAGATCGAAGCGAAGCATGGTGGAAAATAATTTGTAAATTAACAATGGTGTCAAACGTTACTTATGTTTGACACCATTTATTATAAGGGCGGAAAGTGTAACATTAACGTCTAATAAGAGGTGAAAAAAGTGCAACATCGCAAAACGGCTTTGCTTTTATCAATCATTCCAGGGCTTGGTCAATTTTATAATAAGCAGTGGGTAAAAGGAATTTTATTTCTACTTTTAGCTGTTTCGTTTTTTGCTGTATTTGGTGATTTGTTGAATATGGGCTTTTGGGGGCTTTTCACACTTGGAACGGAAGTACCCCGAGATAACTCGATCTTTCTACTAGCTGAAGGGATTATTGCTGTCATTGTAACGATCTTTGGGCTTGCCTTTTACTATATCAATCTACGAGATGCTTATAAGAACGGGGCTTTGAGAGATAAAAATCAGCGTCTGCATTCTCTTAAGGAAGATTATCGCAATTTAATCGAGCAAGGATATCCGTATGTGATCAGTGGACCATCACTATTTATTTTAATATTTGCGGTGATCTTCCCTATTTTATTTAGCTTTGCATTAGCGTTTACGAATTATGATTTATACCATTCTCCACCAGCTAATTTAGCTGATTGGGTGGGGTTAGAAACATTTTTTGAAATCTTCACCGTTGATATTTGGCGTTCTACCTTCTTTGATGTATTAGCTTGGACGGTCATTTGGACGCTTGTGGCCTCTACCTTGCAGGTAAGCCTTGGGGTGTTTCTAGCGGTGTTAGTGAACCAGAAAGATGTGAAATTTACCAAGTTCTACAGAACGGTTCTTGTCCTACCGTGGGCTGTACCAGGGTTTGTAACGATATTAATATTTGCGGGACTATTTAATGATAGCTTTGGGGCAATCAATAACGATATATTGGCTGCTTTTGGAATTGGATCCATCCCGTGGCTGACAGATGAAAACTGGACACGAGTGGCTTTAATTCTTATGCAGGGATGGTTAGGTTTCCCTTATATTTTCTTAGTGACAACAGGTGTCCTTCAGTCTATTCCAGATGATCTTTATGAAGCAGCAACCATTGATGGAGCATCTGTTTTTGCAAAGTTTCGCCATATTACAATGCCAATGATCTTGATTGCAATGGCTCCGATCATTATTACTCAGTACACGTTTAACTTTAATAACTTTAATATCATTTATCTATTTAATGGTGGTGGACCTGCTGTTCCGGGGTCGACGGCTGGCGGAACGGATATACTCGTTTCATGGATATACAAATTAACGATGCAATCGAGTCAGTATTCACTAGCGGCTGCATTAACCATCTTGCTCTCCGTGTTTGTTATCGCGATTGCACTATGGCAATTTAGACGTACGAATTCCTTTAAAGAGGGGGCTTAAAAGATGCTGAAAGATATGAAAAAACAAAAATTCTTTCGTCTCCTAATTACACATTCGATTTTACTTTTTATGACAGTAATCATTATTTATCCGTTAATTTGGACCATAGGAGCAAGCTTTAATCCTGGAAACAGTTTGATAAGTACGTCTATCATTCCTAAAAACCCTACATTGGATCACTATCGTGAGTTGTTTGCAGGGAAAGAAAGTTTGCAATATGGAAAATGGTACTTAAACTCCTTGAAAATTAGCGTTTTCACCATGATAGGAACGGTCATAAGTGTTTCTTTTACCGCCTACGCGTTTTCTCGCTTTCGCTTTAAGGGTAGACAAAATGCGTTAACCTTATTTCTGTTACTACAAATGATTCCGCAATTTTCTGCTCTCATTGCTCTATTTGTATTAGCGCAAATACTAGGCATGATGAATAGTCATTGGTTATTAATCCTTTTATATATTGGTGGTCAAATTCCTATGAACACTTATTTGATGAAAGGGTATATGGACTCCATTCCGATGGACTTGGATGAAAGTGCGAAAATCGATGGAGCTAGTAACACAAGAATCTTTTTACAAATTCTTATGCCTTTATCACGACCAATGATTGCGGTCGTAGCAATGAATGGTTTTACCGGACCGCTGGGAGATTTCGTTTTATCATCAACCATTTTACGAACACCTGAGGCGTACACGTTACCGATCGGATTGTATAACCTCGTTAATGATGTAATGGGGGCAAGCTACACGACCTTCGCGGCTGGAGCCATCCTAATCAGTATTCCGATTGCGATTATATTCATTTTGCTTCAGAAGAACTTTGTATCAGGACTAACAGCTGGTGGAACGAAGGGTTGATTTCAGTAAAAAAATGAATTGTAGAAGGAGAAGACAATGAAAAATCATCATAAAACCTATACAACAAATGCGAAATTCATGCTTCATGGAGGAGACTATAATCCTGATCAATGGCTGGATCATCCTGAAATTCTAGCGGATGATATCAAGTTAATGAAGCTTTCCCATACCAATACCTTCTCAGTTGGAATTTTTGCTTGGAGTGCATTGGAGCCAGAGGAAGGCAAATACCACTTTGAATGGTTAGATGATATTTTTGACAATATTGACAGGATTGGTGGAAGAGTCATTTTAGCCACGCCAAGCGGAGCACGCCCTGCTTGGATGTCGGAAAAGTATCCGGAGGTTCTTCGTGTAAATTCTTCTAGAGTGAAACAATTACATGGAGGAAGGCATAATCATTGTTTTACCTCTCCAGTTTATCGTGAAAAAACACAGGAAATGAACCGAATGTTAGCGGAAAGATACGGTAGTCATCCGGCTTTATTGATGTGGCATATCTCAAATGAGTACGGTGGAGAGTGTCACTGTGATCATTGTCAAACGGCTTTTAGGCATTGGATTAAAAACAAATATAATCATGACCTAAAATTATTAAACGATGCGTGGTGGGGACCGTTTTGGAGTCACACCTATAGTGATTGGTCTCAGGTTGAATCACCCTCTCCAATTGGGGAAAGCATGGTTCATGGCTTAAACCTAGATTGGCGACGTTTTGTTACAGATCAAACGATTTCTTTCTATGAAAATGAGATTGCTCCATTAAGAGAGCTGACGCCAGAGGTACCGATCACAACGAATTTTATGGCGGATACATTCGATTTAATTCCGTTTCAAGCACTTGATTATAGTAAGTTTGCGAAGCATGTGGATGTGGTTAGCTGGGATGCCTATCCAGCATGGCACAATGACTGGGAAAGTACGGCGAATTTGGCCATGAAGGTTGGTTTCATTAATGATCTTTATCGTAGTTTAAAACAACAACCTTTCTTGTTAATGGAATCCACTCCAAGCTTGGTAAATTGGCATAGTGTGAACAAAGCAAAGAGACCAGGTATGCATCTTCTTTCTTCTATGCAGATGGTTGCTCATGGATCTGATAGTGTAATGTACTTCCAGTGGAGAAAATCACGTGGGTCGTCAGAAAAATTCCATGGTGCTGTGGTGGATCACGATAACAGTACGAACAACCGTGTTTTTCAAGAGGTAGCTCAAGTTGGGGAAACATTGGAAAATCTATCTGAAATAGTAGGAACGAATCGTCCAGCAGATGTTGCTATTCTTTACGATTGGGAAAGCAACTGGGCTCTAAATGACGCACAAGGATTTGGATTGGACACCAAACGCTATCCTCAAACCTTGCAACAGCATTACAAGGCTTTCTGGGAAAAAGATATTCCAGTAGATGTGATAACAAAGGAGCAAGACTTTTCATCTTATAAACTATTGATTGTTCCTATGCTGTATTTAATGAGTGAAGAAACGATTTCGCGGTTAAAATCTTTTGTCGCAGCTGGCGGAACACTAGTCATGACCTATATTAGTGGCCTTGTAAATGAATATGACCTAACGTACTTAGGTGGATGGCAGAAAGACCTCCAGGAAGTATTTGGCCTAAAACCAGTTGAAACAGATACGTATTATCCAAAAGATCGAAATCATGTAGAGTATAACAATCGTACGTATGAACTAAAGGATTATGCTACAATCCTCGAACTAAATACTGCAACGGTAAAGGGTGTATACACAGATGATTTCTATGCAAATACTCCAGCAGTAACTAGCCACAAATATGAAAAAGGAAATGCTTACTATATTGGTGGTCGATTAGAAGATCAGTTCCAAAGGGACTTTTATGATGAAATAATGAAAGATTTGGCTTTAGAATCTGTGTCTTCAGTAAAACATGGCAAGGGGGTCTCAGTACAAGTAAGAAATGCTCCGGAAAGTGACTACATTTTTGTTATGAATTTCACCGAGGAAAATCAAATGGTTACCTTTGAGTTACCGGTAAAGGATAAGATCACCGGTGAAGAATTGCTTGGAGAAGTAACGTTAGAGAAGTATGAAGTAAGAGTTGTTGAGAAAAAAAGAACGACAAATTAACGTGAATGCATACATGGGTGGGACCGGGAACCCACCCATGTATTTATGATTTGAATGGAAACGTTTACTACTCGAATACACATCTTAGCATGATTTCCATTAATATAAGAAATTTTTGATAAAGGTGAGGAGAGTATGAGAGAGATGAATAGAGTGTTCGCTAGATTGCTAGCATTTACATTAATCATAAGTTCTTTTTTTTTGCATCCTAGCGAAGGGGATGCACAGGTAAATCCAGTGGAAAGTGATATTTTCGTAAAAAGAGTAACGGGAATCGATGAGGATTTTATTAAAGGGGTGGATGTGTCTAGTATCATCGCTTTAGAAGACAGTGGAGTCAAATTTTATAATGAAGCAGGGAAAAAACAGGACATCTTTAAAACGTTACATGATGCAGGAGTGAATTATGTTCGTGTGCGAGTATGGAATGACCCTTACGATTCAAAAGGCCGTGGGTATGGCGGCGGGAATAATGATATAGAAAAGGCAATAGAAATTGGAAAAAGAGCAACCGCCAATAACATGAAACTGTTAGTAGACTTCCATTACTCAGACTTCTGGGCTGATCCAGCGAAACAGCAGGCACCAAAGGCTTGGAAGAACCTGAACTTAGAGGAAAAGAAAGTAGCACTCTATGAATATACAAAAGAGAGCTTACAAGCCTTGATGGATGAAGGAATCGATATTGGCATGGTGCAAATCGGAAACGAAACAAATGGTGGTCTTGCGGGAGAGAAAACTTGGGAAGCAATGAGCCAATTATTTAATGCAGGAAGCAAAGCCGTTAGAGAACTTGATTCTAACATGTTAGTGGCCTTACACTTTACCAACCCAGAGTCTTCAGGTAGATACGCTTCTATCGCCAAAACACTTCAAGAAAATGAAGTGGACTATGATGTATTTGCAAGCTCCTATTACCCATTCTGGCACGGAACTTTATCGAATTTGACCTCCGTTCTAAAGAATGTGGCAAATACGTACGAAAAGAAAGTAATGGTTGCAGAAACCTCCTATACATATACAAAAGAGGATGGAGACGGCCATGGAAATACAGCACCAAAGGATTCAGGGCAAACATTAAATTATCCAATCACGGTACAAGGACAAGCGACAGCCGTTCGTGATGTCATCGAGGCGGTGGCTAATGTAGGGGAAGCAGGAATAGGCGTTTTCTATTGGGAGCCGGCTTGGATACCTGCAGCTCCAGACAAAAAGCTAAAGAAAAACCAACAGTTATGGGAGAAATATGGATCAGGCTGGGCAACTAGTTATGCGGCAGAATATGACCCAGAAGATGCGGGCCACTGGTATGGTGGAAGCGCGGTTGACAATCAAGCGCTGTTTGACTTTTACGGTCGTCCGTTATCCTCTCTAAATGTATTTAAATATGTTGATACAGGGTCGGTGGCACCTATTAAAATTGACGAAATAAAGGATGTTTCACTAAGTGTCATTGCAGGTGAAGAGATTACATTGCCAACAACTGTACAGGTTACCTACAATAATGGAAGCTCAGGGTCTGTTCGTGTCACTTGGGACGAAGAAGCAGTGCAACAAGCGATTAAGACTGGCGTTGGTAGCTATGAGTTGAACGGTGAAGTAGAAGGTGGAGGAACAGTCAAACTTCAACTTACAATTAATCCTGAAAATTTTGTGATGAATTCAAGCTTTGAAGAAAATGATAGAACTATGTGGAACATCCAATATAAGAATGGAACCGTACCTCATACTGATTTTCAATATAAGTCTACTGATGCAAAGTCTGGGAATTACTCCCTTCATTTTTATTCTGGAGAAGAAGTGAATTTTACAGTAGAACAGAAAATTACTGGATTAGAGCCGGGTTACTATAATCTTTCAATGTTTTTACAGGGTGGAGATGCCAATAACTCGGATATGTATTTGTACGCATTCGCAGGTGGTCAAGAATACAAAACGCAAACCTTTGTTAACGGTTGGGTGAACTGGAGTCATCCGTTAGTGTCTGATATTCTAGTGCTAGATGGGACGATTACGATCGGAGCTAGCATAAAAGCAGATGGAGGGGCATGGGGAAGCGTAGATGATTTTTATTTATACAAGGTAAAAGATATCAACTAAACATGATGCCAAACGAGGTCTGACCTCCTTGACAGGGGGCAGACTTTGTTTCATTTTCTAATTTAATCCTTTCTTTTTATATAGGGATATGGAATGATAAATATATGAGATTAGCGAGATAGAGGTGATGATATGGCCACGATCAAAGATATTGCAGAAAAGGCCGGTGTATCTATTGCTACTGTTTCCCGAGTATTGAACTATGATTCTTCGCTTTCGGTTACGGATGAGACAAGAAAAAAGATATTTGAAGTTGCAGAAAAACTCGAATATAAACGTCGAGTTGTACGAAAATCAAGCCCTTCAAAGTTTGCGATTGTTCATTGGTATACAGAGAAAGAGGAACTCGAAGATTTATATTATATGTCAATACGGTTTGGAATAGAAACAAGATGTCAGCAGCTGGATGCACAAATCGTAAAGTATTTTTACAATGATATCGAGGAGTTAAAGCAGGAAAATATTCAAGGAATTATCGCAATAGGAAAGTTCAGTGAAAACCAAGTAAGGGCTCTTGCGGAGATTAGTGAACACATCGTTTTAGTAGATCATAGTTTGATGGATGACTCGTATGACTCAGTTATTACTGACTTTGATAAGGCCACTAAAAAGATCGTTGATTATCTATTGGATAAAGGACACACTTCCATCGGGTATATTGGTGGTCAAGAATACTACCGAGATCAATCAGGTGAAATCACAGACCTTCGTGAGAAGACATTTTATAGCTATATGAATGAGAAGGAATTATGGAACGACCGCTTTATTTACACAGGATCCTTTTCAGTTGAAGACGGATATCGATTAATGAAAGAAGCGATCCTTGAGCACCAAGAAACGTTACCAACGGCTTTCTTTGCCGGAAATGACCTTCTTGCCATTGGAGCCCTCCGAGCATTACATGAAGAAAATATTGTGGTTCCAGACAGAGTGAATATCATTGGTTTGAATGATATTAGTGTTTCAAAATATATTTATCCATCACTATCAACATTAAAAGTCCATACTGAAATGATGGGAGAAGTTGCGGTTGATTTAGTTATGGAACGAGTGATGGGACGTAAAGTGTCCAAAAAGGTGCAACTGGGAACAGAGCTGATTATTCGTGACAGTAGCTTTTAGTAAAATCCATAACAGATAGAAACAAAGAAATGGCATACGAATGGAGTATGCCATTTTTTCTTTGATAAAATTTTAGTATAGAAGGTATTGACCCAACTAGCATCAATACCTTTTAACTAAGTAACCAACTCAAACTAGTGAAATCTGCTCAATTCAAGGGTCTTTCCGTTTGGCTTCCTGCAATGAAACTTACAGAGAAAGTTATTCTTAGACGCTGACCTATGAATTTGACCTTGACCTAAGAATAGGCAGCGTACAGCAGCGGAAAGAGCCTCCTGACTTAATAATTTCAGTGATATCAACTTCTATTACTTCAAAGCCACGGTCACGAAGCTGCTTATTTACATTTTTATTTACGGGCAAGCTCAAGATTCGCTTATTTCCTATTCCAAGCACATTAGTCCCAAGAGTGAACTGTTCTTCATCAGATACTTCTATCAGTTCGTATCTTGATCCAAAAATGTCGAAGTCTTCTTTTGTCAAAGCTTCGGGGAAGATAAGGGCTAGCTCTGGTGATACAACATTAAAAACACAGTCTAAATGTAAATATTCTGCCTTGAACTGGATGGCTTTAACATCAAACTGGGGCAGAAGATGTTTTAAGTGATCAACTGCCTGCTGGCTGGTCCGATCACTTAACCCAATGTACACGGTGTCTCTATCAATAATTACATCTCCGCCTTCAATCTGATCTCCTACAATATTATAGTAGGAGAATCCTTCATCCTCCAGCCACTGCTTTAATACATTATCTTCTCCCTGCCTCACATCACTTGCCATATCGGCTACAAATACAGTATGTCCGAGTGTAAACCCTATGTCCCTTGTAAAAACCTGTTCCGGGTATTTCTTATGGTAAGGAAGCAAAATAACTTCAATGCCGTGATTCCGCATCGTCTGTACCATTTGATTATGCTGTTCTAATGCAGTTTCAATATGTATTCCTTCATTTTGAAAGTGCTTTTGGGTCTCATTAATCACATCCCTGATCGTCATGTACTGCGGCTGACAGCAGATCACTCGTTTTAATGCATCGTATTCACTGAAACAGATCGTTTTATGTTCCATATTGGATTCTAATGTCATATTTAGGTCCTCCTATAAATTGTGACAGTATCAATAATATTCCCTTAATAGGAGGTAAAAATGATGAAGTATTGGTTATTTATCTTGTGCTAGTTCTTTTCTATTGAAGAATCCATCTGCAAAATCTTTAGCAGAAACAAATTTAGGGCTCTCGTTAGGATAGAAAAACGGATCTCTTTGGAATTTTCCTTTTTTAAGCAATAGCTCAATGGTTAAATCACAAAAAAGTGTATGTGAAAGAGGTCTTTTGTTCGCTAATAAAATTTTTACTAAAACATTGACTAAAATTTACTTAAAGAATAAAATAAACAGTGTAGACGTTTTCATTTATCTGATATTTAAAACCATTGTTAAAGATATTCATTAGATTTTTACTAGAAGAAGTGGAAGGATGATAACCATGGAGAAACAGGAATTATTTAAAAAGTTTGTAGAGATATTTAAAGTAGAAGATCATGTGCGACTCTTTTTTTCACCAGGGAGAATTAACCTTATCGGAGAACACACAGATTACAATGGAGGGAATGTGTTTCCGGCTGCCATTACTTTCGGAACGTACGGATTAGTAAAGGAAAGGGAAGACCGTTTGGTTCGTATGTATTCAGAGAACTTTCCAGAAAAGGGGATCATTGAATTTTCATTAGATTCCTTGGAATATGATGCCGCTCACAATTGGGCAAACTATCCAAAAGGTATGATTCGCTACGTTCAGGAAAGTTTCGGAATTCTGCCAAACGGATTTGACTTTTTAATCAATGGGAACATTCCAAATGGTGCGGGTCTATCATCTTCTGCCTCACTAGAAATGTTGATGGGTGTCATCCTTGACGAGGTATACGATCTGAAAATTGACAGAGTCGAGCTTGTAAAGCTAGGACAGAAGGTAGAAAACAAATTTATTGGTGTAAACAGTGGTATCATGGATCAGTTTGCGATTGGCATGGGGAAGGAAAACTGTGGCATTTTATTAGATTGTCAGACTCTTACTTACGAATATGCACCTCTTAATCTAGAAAACCACAAGATTATTATTATGAATACAAATAAGCGTCGAGAGTTAGCTGACTCGAAGTACAATGAGCGCCGAGCACAATGTGAAGAAGCCCTTGACTGTTTGCAAGCGAAATTGGATATCGAGGCATTAGGTAGTTTAACGGAAGAACAATTTGAAGCGAATCGTGAGTTGATTGGAGATGAACTTTTAGAAAAACGAGCAAAGCATGCCGTGTATGAAAATGGTCGTACGATTAAGGCTTTGAAAGCTCTAAAGGAAGGAAACCTTGCTTTCTTTGGAGAACTGATGAATGCTTCTCATACTTCTCTTAAAGATGATTACGAAGTAACAGGTATTGAACTGGATACACTTGTAAGTACTGCTTGGAGCCAAAAAGGGACAGTTGGTGCACGAATGACTGGGGCAGGGTTTGGAGGCTGTGCCATTGCTCTAGTAGAAAAGAATTGCGTTGATTTATTTATTAAAGAAGTCAGTGAAAGTTATTTAGAAAAAATTGGATATGAAGCAACCTTCTATGTAGCAAGTATTGGGGACGGAACGAAAGAGCTTAAGGGAGAGTTGATAGGATGAGCGTATTAGTGTTAGGTGGGGCAGGATATATTGGTTCGCACGCAGTACATCAGCTAATCGATCAAGGATACAAGGTGGTTGTTATTGATAATCTCCAAACAGGACATGAACAGGCCATCCATCCTCAAGCCACTTTTTATAAAGGGGATATAAGAGAAAAAGAGTTTTTAACCTCTGTTTTTCAAAAGGAAAAAATTGAAGGGGTTCTCCATTTTGCAGCCAATTCCCTTGTTGGTGAATCCATGGAAAAGCCACTACTGTATTTTGATAATAATGTATATGGGACGCAAGTGTTACTAGAAGTCATGAATGAGTTTGATGTGAAGAATATTGTCTTTTCATCAACTGCAGCCACATATGGTGATCAAAAAATCATGCCGATTACAGAGGATACACCAACACTTCCGACCAATGCATATGGAGAGACGAAATTAACGATGGAAAAAATGCTGAAATGGTGCAGCAGTGCTTACGACATGAAGTATGTGGCGCTTCGCTACTTTAATGTAGCAGGAGCAAGACCTACTGGAGAAGTGGGAGAGGACCATACACCAGAAACGCATTTGATTCCGTTAGTGTTACAAGTGGCTCTTGAGCAAAGAGAGTTCATCTCTGTGTTCGGGGATGACTACGATACGCCAGATGGAACTTGTATCCGTGATTATGTACATGTAGAGGATTTAATTGCTGCACATATTCTTGCTTTCAAGTATTTAGAAAATGGTGGAGAGAGTAATGTGTTCAATCTTGGAAGTAACCAAGGATTCTCCGTGTTGGAAATTATCGAGACAGCTAGGAAAATTACGGGGCATAGCATACCTGAAAAAATCGTGGCAAGAAGAGCAGGAGATCCAGCAACGTTAATTGCTTCTTCTGAAAAGGCAAAACAGATTCTAGGTTGGAGCCCTAAGCGTACCAATATTGATCAAATTATTGAGGACGCATGGAGCTGGCATCAGTCACATCCAAATGGGTACGAAAAGTAATGGAAGGAGAAAGACTCCATGGAAATACATGCATTGATTCAATCACTACTTGACCAATCGATGGAATGTGAAATGATTGAACCGGAAGATGAAATATATGCAAGAAACCAGCTAATGTCTCTTTTACAACTAGCTGATTACCCTGAGAAAATGGAAAGGTTAAAGGGAGCAAGTATTCCAGATGTGTTAGAGCAAATCGTTCAGTATGCCTTTGAAAAAGGGATGGTTGGTATCCTCGATGCAGATAAAGAAATCTTTTCAAGCAAGCTCATAAATGTTTTAGTACAAAGACCTTCGGATGTGAATCGTCGTTTTTACCGTCACTATGAAAAAGATCCAACATGTGCAACAGAGTACTTTTACCAATTGAGTCAAAATAGCAATTATATCCAAACAAAAAGTATTGCGAAGAATATTAGTTATAAAACGGATACGCCATACGGTGAACTAGATATTACCATCAATCTGTCAAAGCCAGAAAAGGATCCAAAACAAATTGCCCTAGACAAAGAGAAAAAGCAGGATGTGCAGTATCCAAAATGTCTCCTATGTGAAGAGAACGAGGGCTACGTGGGACGTGTTGGTCACCCAGCTCGCTCCAATCATCGAATGATTCGACTAGAGCTCGAGCATGAGCCATGGTATCTTCAGTATTCTCCATATGTGTATTATAACGAACATTGTATTGTGCTCTCCAAAGAGCATCGTGATATGAAAATATCTCGAAAAGGATTTGAAAGATTATTATCGTTCGTCGAAAAGTTTCCACATTATTTCGTTGGCTCAAACGCGGATCTTCCGATTGTAGGTGGATCAATATTAACTCATGATCACTACCAAGGCGGAAATTATGAGTTTGCGATGGCAAGAGCCGATGAAGAGTATTCTTTTCAGATGAAGGAATTCTCAAGTGTATCTGCAGCAACAGTCAAGTGGCCGATGTCGGTTATTCGTTTACGATCACGAAATAAAGAAGAACTGATACTAGCAGCGGACTATATTTTGACTAGTTGGAAGGGCTATTCGGATAAAAAAGTTGATATTCATGCCTATTCAGGAGATACACCGCATAACACGATTACTCCAATTGCTAGAATGCGAGAAGGGGAATTCGAGTTAGATTTAGTATTAAGAAATAACCGAACGAGTGAAAAGCATCCATTAGGAATCTTCCATCCGCACAGCGATGTTCACCACATTAAGAAGGAGAATATCGGACTAATAGAGGTCATGGGACTAGCGGTTCTCCCTGCTAGACTAAAGGAAGAATTAGAAGAAGTAAAAGCGTATATATTAGGAAAGTCTGAACTAGTTAAAGACTATCATCTCTCATGGGCGGAGGAATTAAAGAGCAAGTACGAAACAGAATGGTCGGATAATACAGCAGAAGAAATGTTAAGAAAAGAAGTAGGGTTGAAATTCCAACGAGTGCTTGAGGATGCGGGAGTATTTAAAAGAGATGCATATGGTCAAGTGGCCTTTCAACGTTTCTGCAACAACCTTTAGAAAAAAATATTTAATTTGTAAAAAACGAGAGCCTATCACGATGTAAAGGCTCTCATTTTTTATTATAAAATTTTACTAAAAAAATTTGTCAAAAAATATTACAAAATTATAAATGTTTGGAGTATAATGAAAACTATATTTTCACAGGGGGTATACAACTATGAAAGCATTAGAAAAAGCAGGAATATTTGCAGGAAATACCTTTGCTTATTGGGTACTACTATTTGCAGGGTTGGCATTATTATTTCCAACAGGTTTTACTTGGATTGGTCCTCATATCCCATTATTATTGGGAATTATCATGTTTGGAATGGGCATGACGTTATCGGTAAATGATTTTAAAGAGGTTTTCAGACAACCGAAAGCAGTATTTATCGGCGTATTGGCACAGTATTTAATCATGCCATTCTTAGCCTTTGGTCTTGCAACTGTTCTTGGGTTGCCAGCTGAAGTGGCTGTAGGTGTTATCCTTGTGGGAGCTTGCCCGGGGGGAACATCTTCAAACGTTATGACGTATTTAGCAAGAGGGAACACGGCCTTATCTGTATCGATTACATCTGTTTCAACATTATTAGCACCGTTTTTAACTCCGGCCATCACTCTTTTATTAGCAAGTAAATGGTTACCGGTGTCACTAAGCGCCATGTTTATATCTGTTGTCAAAATCGTTCTTGTACCAATTATCTTGGGGTTGATTGTGAAAACTCTGTTCCGCACACAAGTTGAAAAAAGTGTCAAAGCTCTTCCATTAGTATCTGTTATCGGAATCGTAGCCATTGTGGCAGCGGTTGTTAGTGGAAGCAAGGAGAAGATTCTTGAAAGTGGTTTATTGATTTTAGCAGTCGTTATTTTACACAATGCATTAGGATATCTATTAGGTTTCCTTGCAGCTAAAGTGTTGAAAATGGATTACAGTGACCAAAAGGCGGTTTCTATTGAAGTAGGAATGCAAAACTCTGGACTTGCTGCAGCATTGGCTGCTGCACATTTCTCTCCACTGGCAGCAGTACCAGGAGCAATCTTTAGCGTATGGCACAATGTATCAGGCTCACTTCTTGCAAATTATTGGGGAAAGAAAGCTGAAAAAGCAAATAATAGTCAAAGTGCAACTGGAGATTCAGAAGAAATTCAAAAATAAAATGAAACCCGTACTCTTTGATAAAGTGTACGGGTTTTTTATTTGAGGAAAATGGAAAATCTAGTTATTGAAATATTGCGTAGATAGGCTTATTCTGGTATTCTATTATAGAACATTTGTTCTATAAAATTTAAAAAAGAGGTGTCTTATGATTTTAGGAATTCATCCGTATTTAGTGTTGAATGGAAATGGGCAAGAAGCGGTTAAGTTTTATGAAGATGCAATTGATGCAAAGGTAGTTTCTCTTCAGACATTTGGAGATATGCCAGACAATCCGGAATACCCTACTCCTCCTGAAGCAAAAGACCGAGTGTTAAATGCACATTTAAAGATAGGAAATTCTGATCTCATGCTTTCCGATACATTCCCAGGACAGCCGTATCCGATTGGATCTCAAGTAACAATCGCAATAATAATTAATAGTGTTGAAAAAACAAAAGCAGTGTTTGAAAAATTACAAGATGGCGGAGAGGTATTAATGCCACTACAAGAAACCTTCTGGAGTCCAGCTTATGGACAGGTAACTGATAAATTTAATATGACTTGGCAGGTTTCAACAGAGATTAAAAATGATTAATTAGAAGTTTTAATTGATTGAATGTCATGAGAAACCGCCCTAAGATCAACCTTAGGGCGGTTCCTATCAACTTAAATATGAAAAGTTAATTCTTGGTTCAGATACGATGAACAGCTGTCCATTCTTTTCTTCGAGACCTAATCTAAACGTGTTTGGGTTTCCAGGTATGGTAATATCAACAAATTCGGGTGTATCATTGTTTTTATCCAATTTAAACTCTACATAAGTGTGCGTACCAACATGAAAACGCCGAAGTATTTTTTGATGCTTAACTTCACAAAAGATCGCCTCGTGTAAATTTACGCTAGTAAGCTCCTTCCCTAATAAAGAGCGTAACCGTTCTATAACATCTGCCTTACTAATCATTTTCTTCTTTCCTTTCACAACTAAATCCATATTGCTTGGTTTCATGGTTATCTTTGTTATACATTCATTGTATACATCAAACTCAAAGAAGCAAACATTGTTTCATGACAAAAGTCGAGAGAATCCCATTTATAAACAGCTTTCATAAAATTTAAGGTAATTTTATGGCTAATAAATATATAATGATAGAATAAAATGACACGATAAAAACGGAATAATTATATGGAAACTACGATATTAAATACATATAGAAGATCATTAGTAGAGGGAATGTGTTGAATGACTGATGAATTAATAATAAATGCAGAGCTTTGTTATCGGCAGGCCGAAGAAAAGGCCGAACGATATTTCCAAACACTTAATAATGAGATCGAAAAAAAAACCTATTCAAAAGCCTTAATGAATGATATTCATTCGTGGAAACACAATCATATTCGTCATCATTCCCTATTATCCATGTTCTCTAATCGAGAGAAACGTGCAAGTTCAAAAGGATATCAAAGTTACCTTCAATGGCTAGACCATACGGGTAAACTGGAGAACTACTTAGACCGGAGTATTTCTTATCTTTATATGCGAGACCTCGGAAAATCATTAAACTCTGCCGAGACGCAGGCTAGTATTAGCGGCACGGTAAATAGTTGGAAGAAAAGTATTCTTTTAAATGGAGAAAATCAAAATGATTTATTAGGAATGGCCGGCTTGTACCGGAAGGCTCAAGAGGAAGGTATTGAGTTAACCATGATCTGGTTAATAGGTAAGTTGAAGACTGTTTCTGAGAATATTCCAGAGGGAATGGATGCAGAACATGCTCAAAGGAAGCTGATCAAAATCATTGCTGGTGTCCTTATGCATGTTCTTGAAGAGATGGATGACAAGATATCTTCTGAAGAAAGGTCTAAAAAACTGGATGAAGCGATCCGGCTAGGATATTGCTATGGTTTAACGTATCCGTTTATCGACGACCTTCTCGATGCGAAGCTGTTGTCGGATGAAGAGACCCAGTGGTATACGAATTTGATTCGTACGACCCTAACAACAGGGACTGTGCCTGAATTAGGAAGCTGGTCAGGAAAGAACGAACCTTTAATTCGTTTTATACATCAAGAGTTAGGTGCAGCTTTTGAATATATTAAAGCACATCAAAGACCTGAATCTCTGACATTGTTTTTTGAGCAATCGTATGTCTTTTTCCAATCTCAAGAAGTAGATAGGCAGAGGGATTTATCTCATTCCGCTTATACAAATGAAGATTTGTATGTACCAATCATTTTAAAATCATCTTCGTCACGTTTAATTGCACGGTCCGTCCTGGATGCTCCTCAAGATGAGGGATTTTCGGATCGGACGTTCTATTATGGTATATATAATCAGTTAGCAGATGATTTTGCAGATATGTTTGATGATATGAAGGATGGTGCGGTCACTCCATATACCTATTACATGAAGTATAAAGGGGTACGAAATGATTTAATCAATCCTTTTGAAATGTATTGGACCGTTATTTACTACCTTATACATAAGGTCTTTCAGTCAGATAAGAAAACATGCGAGGTAATTTTGGATCGAGCCATCAATGGCTTAAAACGCTTTAAAGAAAAAATGGGAACTAAGAAGTACAATGAAGTAATGGTGATGTTTGCTACAGATAATCAAATGTTTAATCGTCTCATACAGAAGATGGTTAGAAAAGCGGATGATGTGGATTTCTTTGATAAATTACTTCGAGATCACATCATTACGACTCTAAGAAACGAGAGGAAAGAGCAAGAGGAATTTTTAAATACCATTGACGAGTTTCGGAATGAAATCAACAACCTTTTACCTATAGCTCATAACAAAGATGTAGCTGTGCCTAACCAATCGATTATTGAAGCATCTAATTACAGCCTTGAAGGAGATGGGAAACGGCTGCGGTCGATCATGGCTTGGGTAATGGGGGTACAGGGATTCAGTTTAAATAAGGAATCCATCCTTCCTTTATTAAAATCATTGGAGTATTTGCATACTGCTTCTCTCATTTTCGATGATCTTCCCTCTCAAGACAATTCAGATACTCGAAGAGGGAGGCCAACCCTTCACCATGTATATAACATAGCGGTAGCTGAAATATCGGGTATATTTTTAACCCAGAAAGCGATGGAAGAACAAGCAACTCTAGCTTCCTATGAACCACAAACGGTGTTAAAGCTTATACATTACTCAGCACAAATGACAGGGATTATGTGTCAAGGTCAGGCGATGGACCTTGGATCGAAAGGGAAGAAATTAAGCATAGACCAACTGAATCAACTGAGTATGTATAAAACGGGATTAGCGTTTGAAGCTTCCCTGGTTATGCCAGCCATTCTTGCGGAGGCAAGCCCAACAGAAATAGACGCCTTGAAAAAGTACGCACGCCATGCTGGCATTGCTTTTCAAATCAAAGATGATCTCCTTGATGTAGAAGGTGATGTGAACCTGCTAGGAAAGCCTACAGGTCAAGATACAGGAAATAATAATTCTACCTTTGTCTCTATTCTAGGGAAAGATGGTGCAAAAAAGGAAATGTGGGAGCACTTCTGTCTCGCAACGCAAGCATTGCAGGAGATTCCGCGAAATATCCCTTTTTTAAAGCATTTATTGAATTATATCGTGAACCGTGATCATTAATGATTCCTTATAAAGGGGTCATTTTTTTTTAACTATGAAAATAGTGATTGCCGTACGGATGGTAAAAATATATAATAAAAGTTGTATTAGGGAAACAAATGTTTACTCATGAAATTTTTAAAGTTTATGGCACATTTTTTATACACACACATATCCTTTATAAAGATTAGTGAAATAGCTATATTTTTTTATGAAAAAGTTTGATTAAGGAAACATATTATCCTTGGTCCAAGTAACTTTAACGATAATTAAGGAGGATATTACAATGACGGAGAATCTGTTGTTGGCTTTTGGGTTAACTTTAATGGCAGGGCTTGCCACGGGGATTGGTAGTGTATTAGCATTTTTTACCTCTACAACCAACACAAAATTTCTTTCTGTTACTCTCGGTTTTTCGGCAGGTGTGATGATCTATGTTTCTATGATTGAGATCTTCATAAAAGCAAAGGATGCACTTGTAGGTTCTATGGGAAATGTGTTAGGTAACTGGATGACAGTGGCGGGTTTTTTCGGAGGGATGTTGTTAATTACATTAATTGATAAATTTATCCCTAAACAAGGAAATCCACATGAGTTGAAAAAAGTTGAGGATATGAACGATAAACCAAACAATCAGGCCCTTTTAAAAATGGGAACTTTTACAGCGCTGGCAATTGCAATTCATAACTTTCCTGAGGGGATTGCGACGTTTACTTCAGCTTTGCAGGATCCTGGTTTAGGTATTGCTATAGCCGTAGCGATCGCTATTCATAATATTCCTGAGGGGATTGCTGTTTCGGTGCCTGTTTATTTTGCCACTGGTGATAAGAAAAAGGCATTCAAACTGTCATTTTTATCCGGACTATCAGAACCAGTTGGCGCGTTAGTTGCTTATTTATTTTTGATGCCTTTCTTAAACGATGTAATGTTTGGCATCATCTTTGCCGCTGTGGCAGGAATTATGGTATTTATTTCACTTGATGAATTATTACCTGCCGCGAAAAGATATGATGAAACGCATTTATCCATCTACGGGTTAATCGGCGGAATGGCTGTAATGGCACTCAGTTTGTTATTATTCATTTAAATGGATACGTAAAAAGGCTTTCGACAGTTGGTCGAAAGCCTTTTTTGTGCTTATTTTACAATTTCTAAAGTTACGTCGATATTTCCTCTAGTTGCTTTTGAGTACGGACAGAAATGATGAGCTTTTTGAACTAAGTCTTCTAAGACAGCTCTTTCAATTCCAGTACCTTTTACTTGAAGTGTTACACCTAGCTTAAAGCCTTGGTCTGTTTCATCTTTTATAAGGCTAACGTTTGCTGTTACTTGTGATTCAAATTTTACACGTTCCGATCTTGCCATAAATTGAAGAGCTCCGTCAAAACAGGCAGCGTATCCTGCAGCAAATAATTGTTCAGGATTTGTTGCACTTGGTAATGATTTAGCTCTTGGTGTGCCTGGCATTGCGATATCAAGATGAATGGCACCTTCAGGAGATTGAACTTTCCCTTCTCTACCTCCAACTGCAGTTACACTAGATGTGAATAATACATTTGACATAAGAAATCATCCCTTTTCGAATGTGATTTTTTTCTAATTTCAATTGTGCAAAATCAATTAACTTATGTGTTTATATTAATAAATGAAGTATTAATTGTCAACAATTATATTGCGCAAAATTAAAATGTGTATTTGACGATAAGCAATGGGTACGATATGATTTTATAAAATTAATTCTATAATCAGTTTTTTAAAAGTTGAGGGATGAATCATGAAGTATGAAGATGAACTTGTGAAACTAGAAGACCATTTATGTTTCTCTTTATATGCTTGTTCAAGAGCGATTTTTCGTTTATATCGTCCGTTTTTAGACGAATTAAATTTAACTTATCCACAGTATCTGGTATTGCTCGTGTTATGGGAAAGAAAGCAAAGTTCAGTGAAAGAATTAGGAGAACTTCTAGGACTGGATTCGGGAACTTTAACTCCTATGCTAAAAAGAATGGAAGCAGCGGGTCTCGTCGAACGCAAAAGATCGGTTGAAGATGAGAGGGTTGTGATGATTACAATTACAGAGGAAGGAAATCTCATTAAAGAGAAGGCTGTTTGTATCCCACGGTCCCTTTTAGAATCAACGGGAATGACAGCGGAAGAAGTAATTACAATTAATAATGTGATAAAAAAACTACTTCAAAAGGTGAATACAGCTAGTTTAAAATGAGATCTGTTACGACGAGGTTTTAAGAAAAATAATGAATAGCTAGGTAAGAAGGTCCTTCCGCTACGGTTGGACTTTTTGCATGTTACAGCCTCTCATCCTGAATATATCTATCATTTTTAGCCAACATATAGGTTGAAAGAATGATCAGGAGTGAGTGCTTTGAACAGATATATGTTGTTTTTAGTTGTAACGGTAATGTCATTTTTTCTATCTGGCTGCGGATTTAATAATCATGCTAATGAAACTGAGGATCAGAAAGCAAATATAAGCCAAGCAAAGGCTAGAATCTTAAAAGATGAAACAGAAAAGGTAGATCCTACGATCAGGGTATCACAACTAGCAGAACAATATGTTGAGAAATTAGAGGAAGTAGAACGAGCAAATGTTATTTACTCCAACAACAATGCGTATGTTGCTATTAAACCATACCAAAATGAAAGTCTGTCAGAAGTGTTAGATCAAAAGATAGCTGACCAGGTACGAAAAGCAGATAATAAAATCCATAAAGTGTATGTATCTATAAATCCAGACTTTTTTACAACGATGAAATCCTATTCACATGATATAAGGTCTGGCAGGAACAAAGTTAGTTTATATCGAGATTTTTCTAATACAGTTATGAACTTTTTTGGAGTTGAAAGTGAATAAAAAACACACTCGTCTTTGTGGTGCGAGTGTGTTTGTATATGTTTATGGAAGGATATTTCCTGCTGCACGATAAATGCTATACCATTCTTCACGAGTAAGGTGGACTTTGCTAGCATGGATGCAATCCTTTAATCGATCTAGATTCGTAGTACCAACAACAGGTTGCATCTTGGCAGGATGACGTAGGATCCATGCAATCGCAATCGTTGTATTGCTTACATTGTATTTTTCTGCTAGTTGATTAATTTGTTGATTCAATTCAGGGAATTTTTCATTTCCTAAGAAAGTTCCTTCAAAGAAACCATATTGGAATGGAGACCATGGTTGAATCGTGATGTCGTTTAGACGACAGAAATCAAGGATGCTGCCATCGCGATTAATCGCTGATTCATTTTCCATATTCACGTTAATTCCACTAGAAATCATCGTGGCATTTGTGATACTAAATTGTAGTTGGTTAGCTACAATAGGTTGTTTTACATATTTTTTAAGAAGTAGAATTTGCATTGGATTTTGGTTTGACACGCCGAAATGACGAACCTTTCCAGATGTTTCAAGGATATCAAAAGCTTCAGCTACCTCTTCAGGTTCAACCAAAGCATCTGGTCGGTGTAGAAGTAGTGTATCCAGATAATCGGTTTTAAGACGCTTTAAAATGCCGTCTACTGACTCTAAAATGTATTCTTTAGAGAAATCAAACATCCCTTTTCTTATGCCACATTTGGATTGAAGGATCATTTTTTCACGAATATCGTCATTCATGTTGATAGCATCTGCAAATATTTCTTCACAAGCACCACCTCCATATATATCCGCATGATCAAAGAAGTTAGCTCCTTCTTCTAATGCAGTTTTTATAAAGCGCTCAACTTCGGGTTTTTCAAGTGCACTAATTCTCATACAGCCCACTGCAACAACTGGTACCTCTAATGTGCTATTTCCTAGTCTAATCGTTCTCAAGTGTGTTTCCTCCCAAGTGTACGATAGGGTAATTGTTGAGTGAATAGTTCCCAATGCTCTATTATCAACGCATTAACCAATCATAAGCATAATGTGCACGCTTTCACGAGTGTGTACAAGCATATTTTGCCATAACCTTTGGTCTTATTCAACTATTAACTATGTTTAGGATGGATGTTGAGTCCGAATGAAGCCCTGATAAGGACAGGGATTGGATTATGAAGGTAGTTTGAGTCCGAATGAAGCCCAGATAAGGACAGGGATTGGATTATGAAGAGAGTTCGAGTCCGAATGAACCCCTCATTCGGACAGAAATATGAACTAGAAGGCATCCGTGTCCAAATCATACCATCAAATGTGCATAAGTTGGCCAATCAACCTCCCTTTAAAAAAAGATCCTCGTTTTCACAAAAGAGAATCCATTATTAAACCACTTTTTTTGGAAAAACAATTTTAAAGCAAACTAGATCTTTATCAATTTTTACTTGTACGTCACCGTTGTATTTTTGTGTAATTTCTTTAATAATCGAAAGCCCAAAGCCTCTGCTTCTACTTTGTTCTCTAGGCTTGGTCGATTGCTCAATCTGAAAAAACGTTTCGTCAAATTTCTTTAGTGTACTCGAATTTTTTACTTCTATGACAACCGTCCGGTGTAGTTCTTGTATTAGGACAGAGATTTTTCGTTGTTCCTCTGGTAATTCCATCGTCGCGTCATAGCCATTATCTAACAAGTTACTCATTAAGCGAATAAAGTCCGTTGAGGAAATCATTTTCATAATCTCCTCGCTTGATATGTTTAGTAAAAATGCAATATGATCTCTCTTGAACTTTTCCATTTTAGTAAAAAGAACAGAGGCAAGAATCGGATTATTGATTTTTAATACTTGGTTGTTTATGTGGATATCACCAATTAATTCTTTCACATAGTTTTCAACTTCGGTGTAGTTTCCGATTTTTAACAATCCAGAAATAACCGTCAAATGATTATTCAGGTCGTGACGATCCGACCGGACTGAAGCAACTAACGAATGAAACTCCTTTTCATGAGTAGTTTCAGCGAGTTGAACTTTCTGTTTGGTTTCGCTTTGATAGATTTTTCCTATTATAAATAAAGAAGCAATATTTAATAAGATAACAATGAACATGCTAGCTGGAACACCTAGGATAAACGTGGTTTCCTTCATAATATATAAAGAACCAATAGACATAAAGGTTAAAAATATTTGCAGCAGTACAACAAAAATTAATGGAACAATTCCTTTCATTGGAACCTACTAGCTAGATACGGGATTTTTATGTTCTTTTTATAGAAAACATATGCAGCCAGAGCCATCGGGAGATTGGTTGCGTTAGCGATCAATATGCGTTTCCAAGAACTAGCTAATATAGTTTCCATATCTAAAGAAAATAATTGTGTATATAAAAGAATAAATACTGTCTGAAACGTGAAAATCAAAATATAAAAAATTAAAGCAAACAAGAATCCTTGAATAATCTTTAATTTAAAGAATAAAGAGGCCAATAAAGCAACAACAACAAATAGTAAATAGACCTTAAACGAAAAGGTCATATACTGATCCGCAAAAAATGCTATCGCAGAATATAAAACTGATAATAATAAATAGGACTGTCCATTTGCTTTTATAGAAATTCCGAGTAGCACGAAAGTTAGTGCAACCGCGGCTAGTGTTTCTGGTAAGGATAGTAAAAAGTAACTGTACCAAGCCATGAATATTCTCTCCTAAAATGATAGTAATGTTTAAAAGTATAATAAATAATAGCATGGATTTGTTCGTATTAACAAACTAATTTCTGCAATTTATGAGTTTTATTTGAATGTACTTATAGTACAAAAATAATAAGATGTTTTTTCACCATCGATGTATGAATATAGAGCAATTACGACAAATTGGGAAAGTTGGCAAGCATATGCGACTTTCTATTTATGGAGGTCTCTTTATGACTACTAACACATATATAATCGATTATCAGTCACCAATAGGAGTATTAGAAATGATCGGATCAATGAATGAGATTTATTCCATCATGTTCGTAGACCGGGAGCAGATTCAACATACCATTCAAGAGGAATCCCCTAAAGTATTAATAGATTGTTTGAATCAAATCGATGAATATTTTAAGGGGACACGCCAAGTATTCACTTTTCCTTATAAATTAGAGGGAACAAATTTTCAGCAAACAGTGTGGAAGGCATTAGCCAGTATTCTGTTTGGTGAAACAGGAACTTATAAGGAACTTGCTATAAAGATTAACAATGAAAAAGCAATTAGAGCAGTTGGTCATGCAAATGGTAGAAATAAGCTAAGTATTGTCATCCCATGCCACAGAATCATTGGTACTAGTGGGAAGCTCACAGGATATGCGGGTGGATTGTGGCGGAAGGAATGGTTGCTACAGCATGAAAAAGAAGTGTTTATTGGGAAAAATTAATCGGAAGCTCTTAACACAAAGGTGATAGAGCTTTTTTGTTTTCTATTAATATAATTTAAAGAGGGGCAAACCGTTTCCTTGCAAAACAGTGAAAATGTCCAACTAGGTCAAAAGATTAATATTGAAATAACCGAATAATATGAGTGTTGATCCTATTAATTTCATAAATTAATAGGATTTTTTAATGCTTATATCCGTTGAGGTTCCTTTTCCTCTATTCTGGGTCCGAATGAGGGGTTAATTCGGACAGGAAAAGTATATTTAGGAATTATGTAGTCCGAATGCGAGGATGATTCGGACAACCCAAGCATTGTAAGGAATAAAGGAGTCCGAATGAGGGGGTGATTCGGACAGTCCAAGTATTGTAAGGAATTAAGGAGTCCGAATGCGAGGATGATTCGGACAACCCAAGCATTGTAAGGAATTACGGAGTCCGAATGAGGGGGTGATTCGGACAGCAACAGCATTGTCAGGAATTAAGGAGTCCGAATGAGGGGGGATTCGGACAGTCCAAGCATTGTAAGGAATTACGGAGTCCGAATGAGAGGGTGATTCGGACAGCCCAAGCATTGTAAGGAATTACGGAGTCCGAATGAGGAGCTGATTCGGACAGTCCAAGCATTGTAAGGGATTACGGAGTCCGAATGAGGAGCTGATTCGGACAGTCCCAGTATTGTAAGGAATGAAGGAGTCCGAATGAGGGGATGATTCGGACAGTCCAAGTATTGTAAGGAATGAAGGAGTCCGAATGAGGAGCTGATTCGGACAGCAACAGCATTGTAAGGAATTACGGAGTCCGAATGAGGAGCTTATTCGGACAGCAACAGCATTGTAAGGAATTACAGAGTCCGAATAAGGGGTCGATTCGGATAGCCCAAGCATCGCCAGGAATTACAGAGTGAGGCTTTAGTATTCAGCCCGTGGATCTTCTATTCTACTCTATCGATAACTATTATTAGAATCGCTCTCGTTATGCGCCTTATTTTTACTAACTTGGACAAGCGCCGACGCAAACTCTCTCGCAACTTCATATATCTGTAAAAGAATGATTATGATAGGAGGGAATTGGATTGTTTGGGTATTCAATGGTTCAAATGGTAAGAGCGCATGCGGATAAGTTGGAGCGGCCATTAAGGGAACAAATTTTAAATTTGTATAAACCCTTTAAATGGACGCCTTGCTTTTTGCATAATATGTTCGAAACGATGTTAAAACGAAGTAAAAAGTACTCGGTGATTATTGAATTTCAAGAGGGATGTTACGATACTGGTTGTAAAGAAGTAGATGGAGTAATGAATCATCATATGAGAAATAAAATTAAAAGTCATTTTCCTAGAGTGTCCTGCTGTAGTGCTGATATAACTCCTAGTGGGTTAGAAGAAATGCTCACTAGTTGTAATCATATTAAAAGAGTGTACCTCAATAGTGAGGTAAAGGCTTTTCTTAATGTAGCAGTACCCTCTGCAAAAGCTTCTAATATTGTAAGAAACGGGACAATATTAACGGGTAACGGTGTGAAAATCGCCATTATAGATACAGGAATCTATCCGCATCCAGATCTTTCAGGTAGAATTACAGATTTTGTCGACTTTATCAATAATCGAACAGAAGCTTATGATGATAATGGTCATGGTACGCACTGTGCAGGAGATGCTGCTTCTGCCTCTGTAAATTATGCGGGGCCAGCTCCAAGGGCAAACTTGGTAGGAGTAAAGGTACTTGATAAAATGGGGTCAGGTTCACTTGAAACCGTGATGCAAGGGGTGGACTGGTGTATTCAATATAATGAAAATAACCCAAATAATAAAATTGACATTATAAGTATGTCGTTAGGAAGTACCGCGCAAAACTACCGAACTGAAGATGATGATCCAATGGTTAAGATGGTAGAAGAAGCGTGGGCATCTGGAATCGTTGTTTGTGTTGCGGCTGGGAATGAAGGGCCAGAAAAAGGTACGATTGCTAGTCCTGGATTAAGTGATAAAGTCATAACGGTAGGTGCGCTTGATGATCGGAATACTTTAGAGAGAAACGACGATGATGTGGCGAGCTTCTCCAGTCGGGGACCAACCATCTATGGTGGAGTAAAACCTGATATATTAGCACCTGGAGTAAATATTGTTTCATTAAGATCGCCAAATTCCTATTTAGATAAATTGCAAAAAAGCAGTCGAGTAGAAAATGACTATACTACATTATCGGGTACTTCGATGGCGACACCCATTTGTGCAGGGGTTGTTGCGTTAATGAAAGAAGCAAATCCAAGTCTAACACCTGATAAAATCAAAGAATTATTAATGACTAACACAGATGTTTGGCGAGATCGAGATAAGAATATTTATGGTTCCGGTTATATTAATGCAGAAAGATCTGTCCCAAAGTAATGGTCGATAAAAAGCTGCTTATTCCCGCATCAAGAGGGTCCGCACTTTTTGGTTGGGGATCAGGTTAAGCATCATAGCTGATGATAAATAGAAGAAAAAATTCCGCTTAATTAATAATTTTTATTAAAAATAGTTTAAATAGACGGAGAAATTCCGCCTATCGACTCGAAAAATTCAAAAATGGGAAAGTTTGCTTTGCTTAATCGGAAAATCTCCCCTTATTTTCCCCCGAAACGAGCTCCAGTCTGCATCTAACCGGAAAACCTCCGTTTATTTTTACTTTTAGATTTCGTATTCCTTATAAAGAAACTCTCCATTAATCAGGAGAGCTTTTTTTGTATTAAAAGGTATTTACGCAAAAAAATACAATTGACATTGAGAATCATTATCGATTATATTTAAGTTGTTAATAATGATAATCATTTTCAATTAGAGGAGGAGAACAGTGAAAATATTTATTGGCTATGCAAGTATGTCCGGTAATACAGAGGATATGGCGAATATTTTGAAGGAAACTCTTCTTGAATGTGGATGTGAGGTAGATCTACTTGATTTAGAAACAGTAGATATACATTCTTTAAAAAGCTATGATTGTATCTTTCTTGGTACATACACCTGGGGAGATGGGGATCTGCCGTATGAGGTTGAAGAGTTTTTCGAGGAACTTAAAAACCTCCGTTTAAATGGAATAAAGGCTGCTTGCTTCGGCTCAGGTGATACTCTCTATCCTAAGTTTTGTATGGCCGTGGATATTATGGAATCAACACTGAAGGAACATGGCTGTGATGTATTTGAGGAAAAATTAAAGATAGAACTAAGTCCTGAAACGGACGAGGAAATAGAAGAATGCAGTCAATTTGCGAAGTCATTTTATCAATGGGCTAATAAGGGGGAGAAGCTTACATATGTTTGAAAAAGGGTCTACAGCCGTTTTGTCCACTGCTAGCTTACCGTTCATTGTGGCTGTGAAAAATACGGGTCTATACTCTTTTGAAAAAGGTGAGTGGCTCTTGCAGTATCCCCTTTCTCACAGCATTTATAAGCTAGTATATATATCTCCATATATTTTTGGAATAGGAGACAATGGGCTAATCGTTCGTTATAACCCATATAACAATAAATGGACACATACATTCTTCCCTACACCCCAACGACTTTGGGATGTCGCAGGGAATGAGTCAGGTCTTATTATTACCCATGTAGGAAGCAAGCTTTATATCTCATATAACTTTGGTTCCAACTGGTCTGTGATCCATCCTTTTAAAGAATTGTCTATTAAACCATTCATCCGCTCCTTATTTTTGTATAAAGAGCACTTATACATTGGGACTCAAATTAATAGAGAATCAGGCGGTCTTTGGGGTTTTTCTTTGGAAAGTGGTGAATTAACCCTTGTAAAAAAGGAATCAAACTCCATGATTTCTTCCATTTATATAGATTGTGAGAATTGTATGTTTATTGCAAAAGGAAATGCCAGATCTAAAGAGGGATCTATAGAAATGAGATCACTTCGTGCATCAAGATGGAGAACCTTTGAGCCATCCATCTCGGAGAAGGCATTTTTAGATGTATTTAATGTAGGAAAGAACTTATATACAACCACAAGTAAGGATGAATACGGTTTTTCTAGAATTTATGAAATCAACAAACTGAGCCAAATGTTATTACCTATTGAAACCATCGAGGGGCATGGCTTTAGGGGAGCTGGCTTTAAAGATGAATTGTTTATTAGTTCTCCTATCGAAAGCAAGTGGATTGATCGAAGTTATGAAATAACAAAACTCGTACACTAGGAGAGATGATCATGAAAATTGGTGTTGTTTACGCAAGTATGTCGGGGAATACAGAAGCAATTGCAGATTTGATAGATGAACAACTTAAAAAGCATAACCATGATGTAGATCTCAAGGATATGCTTAGCTTACCCGCTAGCGATTTTTTGCATTATGATCTTATCTTTATCGGAATGTATACTTGGGGAGATGGAGATTATCCCGATGAATGTCTAGATATTATTGAAGAAGTGGAACAGTTAGATTTAAATAAGAAGCTATTTGCCTTATTTGGATCTGGAGACACTTCTTATCCTGAATTCTGCGGTGCCTTAGATAAGCTTAAGGAATTAATTGAGAATCAGAACGGAGTATGCATAGGAGAACCATTAAGAATCGAATTTAATCCAAGTAAAGCAGATGAAGAAGAGATCAATCAGTTTGTCATCCAAGCCTTATCTGTTTTTGAAAAGAGTAGTTAAAGCTTTATGGAGTGGGTCTGGGTCAACCAGAGCCACTCTTTTTGTCCTATAGTATAAAAAAGTGCAGACGATACCAAAACAATGCTAGTGTTAACGCTTACATAACAATCTTCGACTTTTTATAATTAACTTGTAACCAAATGAGACAAATATTAAGGGGGAAACAAGATGAAAAAGTTTCTGAAAACGATTTCTTTATTGCTAGCTTTTATGTTAGTGGCAGGTATGCTTGCCGCGTGTAACAGCGAAAGTAGCGGTGGTGGAAGCAACAGTAGCAAAGTAAGTGTTGGAATCGTATTACCAACTAAGGATGAACCAAGATGGGTTCAAGACGAACAAAGATTCAAGGATGCTCTTTCAGGCTCTGAATATACAACAGAGATTCTTTTTAGCCAAGGCTCTTCTGCTAAGGAAAAAGAAAATGTAGAAACATTATTAAACAAAGGTATCGAAATACTAATTATTAGCCCTCAAGATGGTGATGCAGCAGCGGCTGCTGTTGAAGCTGCGAAGAAGGACGGAGTTACGGTTATTGCTTACGATCGTTTAATTACAAACACAGATGCAGTAGATTACTATGTAACATTTGATAGTCTCGCAGTAGGTGCAGCTCAAGGCCAATACTTAATTGATTCTGCAGAAGGTTCAAATGTTCCATTGTACTTATATGCGGGAGCTGCTTCTGATAATAATGCTTTCTTGTTCTTTGAAGGAGCTTGGAGCGTTCTTCAACCAAAGATTGCTGATGGAACATTTACCATTGCAAACTCAAGTGAAGCTGAGAAGTTAAAAGATAAAGCGGAATTAACTCGTGATGAAATGAGTAAAATTCTTGGTCAAGTAACAACAAACTGGGATCCAAATGAAGCGAAAAACAAAGCTCAAACACACTTAACAGCTGTTGGAGCAGATATGAAGGGTGATGTAGCTATTCTTGCACCAAACGATGGCACAGCTCGTTCTATTGCAGACGTATTCTCTTCTGACGGAGAAGTTACTAGCTTTACAGTAACAGGACAAGACGCTGAAAAAGCATCTATTCAATATGTAATCGATGGCAAACAATCAATGACTGTATTTAAGGATGTTCGTACTCTTGTTACGGATGCAATGGGAATGGCTGTTGATATCCTTGATGGAAAGACACCTGAAACGACAGGTAGCTACGATAACGGAGAAGTAGAAGTAAAAGCGAAACAAACAGATGTTATCGTTGTTGACGAGGAAAATGTGAAGAGTGAATTAATTGACTCAGGTTACTACGAAGCAAGCGAATTTACTGGACTTTAAAAAAGGCTGTTTTCGTAAAGTTTGTTGTTTTGGAAAAATCCCAAGTGCCGGATTTTTCCCCGCGTAACGCTGGATTTATTGGTCTATTTGGAGAGTAGCTCTTTTCTAAGGATGAAAATATTCTGATTGGCTGTTGAAACATATAGTTAATTTCCTAAAAAGGGTGTATGTATCAACAATGTTTTAGAAAAGAGCCTTAAAAAATAAACAGAGTTTGTTGCGAAATAGTGGTAGAGTGGTCTATCACTATTTCGTAATTGTAAACAGTTGTCTTGTAAAGGAGGCATTCAAATGAGTGAATATATTTTGGAGATGAAACAAATCTCCAAGAACTTTTCAGGAGTAAAAGCACTAAGCGATGTGAATTTCAAAGTAGAAAAAGGTGAGATTCATTGTTTAATAGGTGAAAACGGTGCAGGAAAGTCAACACTGATGAAGGTACTAAGCGGAGTTTATCCTTATGGAACTTACGAAGGAGATATTCTGTACGAAGGAAATGTACAACAGTTTAACAAGATTAGTGACAGCGTAAAAACAGGAATCGTTATTATTTATCAGGAGCTGGCTTTATTTCCTGACCTAACTGTATATGAAAATATTTTTGCAGGTAATGAAGTGAAAAATGGTGGCATTGTGGACTGGAATAAAACCATTGCTGAAGCAAAAAAAATGCTGAACAAGGTGAAGCTAGATGTTAATCCAGATACACTCATTAAAGATTTGGGAGTAGGGAAACGGCAACTAGTTGAAATTGCAAAAGCTCTAAGCAAGGACGTTAAGCTACTTATTCTAGATGAACCAACAGCCGCACTGAATGAGGATGATAGTGAAAACCTGCTTGAGTTATTACGTGAGCTTAAGAACCAAGGGATCACGTGTATCATGATTTCACACAAGCTAAAAGAAGTTATTTCTATTGCAGATAAAGCAACGGTTCTCCGGGATGGTCAGACTATTTGTACATTGGATGCAGCAAAGGGAGAAATCAATGAAAGTACGATCATAAAGAACATGGTTGGTCGTGCGATAGAAGATATATATCCGAAAAGAGAAAAGCAAGCATTCGGTGGAAAAATTCTTGAATTGTTTAATTGGTCTGCCTATGATCCTCAATTAGGTAGACAAGTCGTGAAAAATGTAAATCTACATGTGAAGAAAGGTGAAATTGTAGGGATTGCAGGACTGATGGGTTCAGGACGTACTGAACTTGCGCTGAGTATCTTTGGTAATGCAAAGTCCTATAAGGTAGAGGGAGATTTAGTTATAGCAGGAATCTCAAAAATGCTCAATCATCCAAGCGATGCGATAAAAGCGGGAATTGCTTATGTGACCGAGGACAGAAAGGGCGATGGATTATTTTTAATCCAAGACATTAAAAGCAATATATCGGCAGCCAATCTAAAGGGAATTTCCTCAAATGGCATGATCAATGACAATGAAGAAATTAAGATTGCAGACCATTATAAAAAATCATTAACGATAAAAGCCTCTTCCTTAGAGCAATTAGTTGGTAACTTGAGCGGAGGGAATCAGCAAAAGGTGTCTTTAGGAAAATGGCTGTTTGTTGGACCCAAGCTGTTAATTCTTGATGAGCCTACTCGAGGGATAGATGTGGGGGCTAAATTTGAAATTTATACAGTTATGAACGAGTTAATTAAACAAGGTATGAGTATTATTATGATTTCATCTGAGCTTGGTGAAGTATTAGGTATGAGCGACCGTGTGTATGTAATGGCCCAAGGTGAAATAAAAGGTGAGTTGTCAATAGATGAAGCAAACCAAGAAAATATAATGCAGCTTGCTACGCAATAGGAGGTATATACAATGAGTCTTTTTAAGGAAGCAAAAACATTAATCAGTGAGAATATTCGTGACTATGGTATGTATATTGCCCTGTTTGTCATCATTCTTACCTTCTCATTTATGACGGACGGTTTATTTATGTCCTCTCGTAATATAAGTAATTTACTAGATTCAGCTGGATATATTGCTGTTTTAGCTGTTGGTATGACACTAGTTATTGTCATTAGACATATCGATTTATCGGTTGGGTATGTAGCTGGATTCCTTGGGGCAATTGCCGCTATCCTTTTAACCCAAGCAGGAGTATCTATGTATATAACAATCCCAATCATACTTATTTTAGGAATCGTTGTAGGATTGTTTAATGGTTTCCTTGTTGCACAAATTGGAATACCATCCTTTGTTGCCACTTTAGCCGGAATGCTTATCTTTAGAGGAGCATTGTTACAGGTAACAGAAAAAACAGGAACGATTATTATTCAAGATGACAAGTTTAATGCAATCGGTAACGGATTTATTCCTTCTCTACTTCAAGTAGACGGTCTTCATTTACTTTCATTAATTGTTGGGTTAGTTGGAATCTTATTGTATATATACAGTGAAATTTCGACGCGTAGAAATAAGATTAAGTATGAATTTGAAGTAGTATCTAAAGGAATCTTTATTTTAAAACTCATTTTTATTTCGTCGATTATTGCTTATCTAACATGGATATTAGCTGGATATAATGGCTTTTCTTGGACGGTTATGATAATGCTACTCGTTGTCATTGTTTATCATTTCTTAACAACTAAAACAGTGCTTGGTAGACATATTTATGCAGTCGGTAGTAACCCAGAAGCAGCCCATCTTAGTGGGATGAATGTAAAGAAAATTACGTATATGGTATTCGGTTCAATGGGGATGTTAGCAGCACTTTCAGGTATTTTATTTACCTCGCGCTTGCAGTCAGCAACAACAACTGCAGGGACTTTGTTTGAACTTGATGCTATTGCAGCTGCATATGTTGGTGGAGTTTCTGCCGCTGGAGGAGTCGGAAAAGTTACGGGAGCCATTATCGGTGCAATTGTTATGGCTTCGTTATCAAATGGGATGAACTTACTTGGAGTGGGTATTTCTTATCAATATATCATCCGAGGTGGTGTATTAGCCTTAGCTGTAATTTTTGACGTTATGACTAGAAAAAAACGATAGATACGTAGAAGAGGGATTACAAAGGGTAGTCCCTCTATCTTTCTGTATTGGCAGTAAGTCCTCACTCCTTTCCCCTATAAAATCAACTATAAAAAGCTGAAAATTCCAACTAAATATTTGAAGAATTACTAGTAGATGATATGATGAGAGTAGTTTACTAGAAGTGGAAGGGGATCAGTCAATTGCGAAAAACCAGTATATTTTTACTATCCCTTACTTTCCTTTTCCTTTGCTATTTTACTTTTATATCTGCAAAAGAAGTTTTTCGCTCGGATTGGCAACTTTCTCAGAGTACGAATCAAAATGTGGAACAGCTTCGACTGGTATTAATTACTCAAGATATGGAAACATCCTTCTGGGATCAGGTAGAGAGTGGCGCTCGAAAGCAAGCCTTAAAGGAAGGGGCAAGTTTAGAGGTTTGGGGTAGCTACGGAAACAATCAGGAGGACTTTTTAGAAAAAATCGAAATCGCACTTTATTCAAAAGTAGATGGGATCATTGTACAAGGTTTAGATAACGCAGAGTTTAAAGATTTAACAAAAATAAAAGCATCGTTTTATGGTATTCCTATCATTACTGTAGCAAATGATGTTCCCATGTCAGAAAGCTTTAGAAGAACTTTTGTTGGTTCTGATCAGTATCAAGCGGGCCGAATGCTAGCAAATGAACTAACGAAAGAAATGGGTACATCAGGGACCGTGGTGTTAATGTACGATAGTGAGCATGAATATTATCAAACACAGAGACTAAGTGGAATACAAGATGTTTTAAATGTGTATCCAAATATTAAAACGGTTCTTGCTCAAACATCGGAAACAAGAGAGCAAGTTCTTACCACCACTCAAGATGTGATGAATCGTAATCCAGACGTGGATGCTTTTATAGCTGTCAATGCGAATTTTGCTGCGGGAATGGTTCAGGAAATTGGTAAGCGTTCTCAAGTAGAGCCTTTTTTCATCTATTCGTTTGACGATGGTCCTGAAACATTAACTCTACTAAAGGAAGAAAAGCTGGACGGGATGGTTAAGCAATCACCTGAGATGATGGGAGAAATTAGCGTTCAATTGATCATGGAGTGGTTAAATGGTGATACGGTTCCTCTCGATATAGACGGGTATTTTACAGATATTCATTTTTTGAAAGCGGTCGACGTACAATGAACAGTATTCAGAAAAAAATACTTACGTTAACAACAGTGGTTCTTGTGATTATGTCTGTAATTTGGGTAGCGCTTACATACTATAATCATAAAACGCAAAATCAATATAACGAAATTCTTCAACGATATTTAAGTCTGAACGAGGTAACGAATGCAAGCCAGCAGTTAATTACCGATCTTAATAACTATATGCTCAAGCCTACCTCTGAAAATCTAGAACTGCTCGAGCATAGCGAGGAAGGGTTAATAGAAGCAAAACGGGATGTAGATACACTAAGGAACCAAGAGAACAACTTCACTTTGTCTAATTATATTAACCTCATTGATAGTCTTCAAGAAACGACAGACAGGTTCCTATTATATTATGCCGAAAAAGATACGGAGGCCTCCACTAAGGAATTTACGGAGGCGATGAATATTTCCAATTATATATCTGAGATGACGTTGACCATGCTTGATACAGAGTTAAAGACCCATGACAAGTTTTATCGAAGCATTATCGAACGATCAGGAGAGGTTATTAAACTTGGTATATGGTTGTTGTTGCTAATTACGTTTGTACTTATTCTCATTACGTATTGGTTTTCATTAGGGATTACGAGACCTGTCCTTAAGTTAACACAAGCAGCCAACGAGCTATCAAATGGTAAATTTGATGTTGAAATCAAGGTGGAGACAAATGATGAGATTGCCTTTCTTGCTAGAACCTTTGACCGAATGCGTAACAATATTAATAACCTAATATTGGAAATTAAGAATAAGGCACAGCTTGAACGGGAACTTCAAGAAAATAAAATTTTATTACAAGAAAGTCAATTTCGAAGTCTACAGAGCCAGATCAATCCGCATTTTTTATTTAACACTCTCAATACACTTTCTAAGAAGGCATATTTAGAGGGTTCTGAAGAAACTAGTGATCTTCTCGTCAGCGTTGCAGGTTTGCTTCGGTATAATTTAAAACAAATTGATCGATCAGTAACTTTGTACGAGGAGGTTGCTGTATTAAAACAATATATGGATATACAAAAAGCAAGGTTTACTGAACGCCTGAAATTGTTCTTGGAGGTAGATGAAGATTGCCTATTTGTACGTATTCCAGCTCTCACTCTTCAACCGATTATTGAAAATGCAGTGATTCATGCCATTGAGCCGAGAGAAGAAGGCGGGATCATCTGGTTCCGGGTGAAGGATGGAGAAGACATGATTACAATTGAAATCGAAGACGATGGAAAAGGAATGGACCAAGAGAAAATTCAGCAAATTCTTGAAGAAAACACGATAGAAATGGAAGGTCACTCTACAGGAATTGGGTTCAGCAATGTCGTAAAGCGACTGCGTTTATTTTACGGTTATGATCATGTGATTGATATCTTAAGTGATAAAGGAAATGGGACGAAGGTTGTATTATATATTAAAAAGGAAGGAGTGAAAAAAGGATGATCAAGCTCCTAATCGTAGATGACGAACAAATAGAAAGGGAAGGCATGCAGGCGATCTTAGAAAAAACCTACCCTGAACATGTAATCAAACAAGCGAAAAATGGGAAAATGGCTGTTCAAATGGCTTCGGAGTTTCAACCTGATGTGATATTTATGGATATCAAGATGCCCGGAATAAACGGACTCGAGGCAGTCGAACAGATTAGTGCGAATCATCCGCATATCAAATTTATTATGGTGACAGCGTACGATACTTTTGATTATATGCGTCACGCCATTAAACTTGGAGTGAAGGATTATTTGCTAAAGCCGAGCAAAGCAAGTGATATTGTAGTAACGGTAGGCAAGGTTCTGAAACAGATTGATGAAGAACGAAAAACTCTTGCATTAAGTCAGTATCAGCAAAGTGCACTACAAAAAACACTAACTCTCGTTGAAACGGATGTGGTAACACAATTATTGTTTGATCATGTCCATGAAGTTCATGTAGATATGCTGGTGGAGATGCTCGATATTCCATCGACAAATGAAATGTTTGTGATGCTTGTGGTCCTTCCTACAGGGGTTGAGCATGTATATTCCAAAGTGAAAGAGAAAGTTAGACAAACAAAGAGTGGATGGGTAGGAGCGCTCTACGGGAGCCAGCTTCCAATTATTGTTTTCAGGCAGCCAGAGAAATCCTACCGTTCTCAAGCTACATCACTTGCAAGAGAGATACTTTCCCTTTCTCAAGCACAGCAAGGAACAGGATGGTTTATCGGTGTTGGTGAGGTGTGTTACTCACTAGATCACATAAGGCAATCGTATCAAGATGCGCTTGTTGCAACGATGGATACAACTTTACCAATTAAGTACCGTTTCTATAAGGATCTATCAGTTTTAGGAGATTCAAGTAATGGACAGCTTGCTCCACACCAGAAAAAAGAATTTTTCGATCAAATTCGCCTTGGTAACTGGGATTATATCCGACTGAACGTGTTGAATATATTACAAGTATACGAGAATGACGGGACAGAGTTGGTAAAAACGCAACAACGGATGTTGGAGGTACTATGGATCGTATCTCGCGTATTGAGTGAAATGGGACTAGAAACGGATAGCCCGCTATATTCTTCTCAAGCTACTGACTACCGTGAACTAAGATTAGAAACGATACAAATGCTAAATCGGATGCGGCAATCATATGTGAATCATTATGAAAAATTAGAATCAGATACGATTCAACAAATCAAACAATACATTATAGATCACTCGCACGAGGATATATCATTAGATACACTAGCAAAGAAAGTAGGGCTCAGCCCCATATATATCAGTAAGATGTTTAAAGAAAAGCTTGGAATTAACTATATCGACTTTTTAACGGAGTGTAGAATTGAGAAAGCAAAGAAATTAATGTGTGATCCTGAGAAGAGTATAAAGGAAATTACCTTTGAAGTTGGTTATCATGACCCCAATTACTTCAGTAAGGTGTTTAAAAAAATGGTTGCGGTTTCACCAAATAAATACCGAAAAACGCTTCTTGGTATTTAGTTTAGTCGGATAGGAGAGAGAGCAAATGGATCGGGGATTTTCAAATGCTAGATTGATTATGTTCACACTCACGCTACTCTTTTTTACATCTGCTTGCGAGAATGCACCTGAAACGAGAGCATCGACAGACTCTTCTGCAGTTGAAAAAAACAATTCTCCTGGTCAATCATCCGAGGAGGAAAAGATTAAAATTGGATTTTCTATGGATACATTAGAAGAAGAACGGTGGTTAAGAGATCGAGAACTTTTTAAAGAAGCAGTTGAAAATTTAGGTGCAGAAGTAGAAATCATGGCTGCGAATGAAGATGATGCCAAGCAAATTTTACAAGCAGAGACATTAATCAGCCAAGGAGTTGACCTTTTAGTTGTTGTGCCTAACAATGCAGAAGCAACCGCAGCTATCGTGAATAAAGCACATCTAGCAGGAATTAAGGTGATTTCCTATGACAGGCTTGTAAAAAATGCGGATATTGACATGTACATTTCCTTTGATAATGAACAAGTGGGGGAGCTTCAAGCAAAGGCAATTACAAAATTGGTGCCAAAAGGGAGATATGTATTAATAGGAGGTGCGAGTACAGATTATAATGCTCATTTGTTGAAAAAAGGGGTGTTTAACGTACTACAGCCGTACATAGACAGAGGAGACATTACAATTGTGTATGATCAATGGACCGAGAATTGGACTCCAACAAATGCTTATAAGAACATGGAAGCAGCTTTAAAAGCTAGTAATAATCAAATTGATGCAGTCATTGCTGCCAATGACGCAACAGCAGGTGGTGCGATTGAAGCTCTCGAAGCCCATGGACTAGCAGGGAAAATCCCTGTAAGTGGGCAAGATGCGGAGCTTGCAGCTGCTCAGCGAATTGTGAATGGAACGCAACACTTAACTGTGTACAAACCGTTGAACATGCTAGCAGAGAAGGCCGCTGAACTAGCGGTTAAGCTGGCAAAAGGAGAAAGCATAGTTGCTGATAGAAAGATTAACAATGGGAAGATTGAAGTTCCATCTGTTTTATTAGCTCCTATTGCTGTGAATAAGAATAACCTGGACGAAACAATAATAAAAGATGGTTTTCATTCTAGGGAAGACGTTTATACACAAGATGAGTAAATGATAAATGCCCTGCTTTGAAAAAAGCAGGGCATTGGTTTTTTAACACTCTAACTAATTATTTCAATGGAAGCTTGTCGGGGTTCATAATAATAAATATTTCTTCAATTAAGTCGTCGCATATATAGAAACTGATAATACTATGAATTTGATTTTTACTATAATTTATGATTGCGGGTTGACCGTTGACACTATTCAATTCAGATGAAAAGTCCTCTGGAACCATTCTAATAATGCCAAATAATAGCGTGAGCACGTTAGATTGTGAAGAGATGGGACGTACTGCAGCTTTGACCTTTCCTCCACCATCGGAATAAAGTGTGACATTCTTTGAAAGTAGCTTTAATAATGTATCCATGTTTTGCATCTGAAACGCTTCAATAAACCGATTGATGATGGACTGGTTTTTCTCGTAATCTAAGCTTTCTCCCTCAACACTTGCAATCTTTTGTTTTGCTCGACTGAAAACTTTTCGGCAGTTTTCTTCTTTCTTATCAATGATGTGGGCAATCTCGCTATACGAGAAATCAAAAACTTCTCTTAATAAAAGAATGGCTCGCTCGTTTGGTGATAAATGTTCCATCATCCGTAAGTAAGCTATGCTCAATCCTTCTTTTTGTAATAATACTTCAGCAGGATCTAGAGCCATTGATTGCAATAACAATGGCTCTGGATTCCATGGTCCGATATATGTTTCTCGTTTGTACTTTGATGACTTTAATACGTCAAGGCTGTGATTCGTCATGATTTTACAAAGATAGGCTTTTTTGTTATCGATCTTTTCACCGTCTATTTGATATGCTTTTAAAAAGGTTTCTTGGACGATATCTTCTGCATCAGCTACTGATCCTAACATACGATACCCTATAGAAAATAATAACGGTTTCAATTGTTTATACTCTTCATTACTGATCTGCACGAAATCACCTCTTCTCTTTTTTGATAATTTCCTCTGCTGCTTGTTTCCCGCTACACGCAGCCCCCTCAGACAAGATATAATGCGGAGAGGCCCAATCTCCTGCTATATATAATCCAGGGATGTCAGTTTCAGAACGTTGGAAATATTTTTCGTGTCCAACTTGGGGAAGACGTTGATTTACAGTGATATTTGGAAGAAAACGACTTGTAACACAATAGTCTTTCCATCCCGGCTGTATCGTTTCTAAAAATTGTTCAAGCTCGTTTCTGACCTTTATCGGATCAATGGAATCATCTGGGTGATAGTACTTAAACACATGAACGATCGAGTGTTTACGATTCACAGAGAGGGAGGCTACATTTGAATGTACGGAATAATAAAGGGAATGATTCATGTCTAAAGCAAATAACTTCTGAGGGTGTGGGAGTTGAGATAAAGAAATATCTAAACTTGCACCTTTAACAGGTATTAGTTGGGATAAAGGATTATTTACTTTTACATACTCGGTTTCACCTAATAGTTTGGTGAGTTGAAGTGGTCCAGTTGAACTAATTACATATTTACAGAAAACTTCCTCGTTATTTGAAAGGATAACTTTGAAATTACGATGCTCGGCTGGTATAACTTTTTTTACAGTAGAATGAGTTTCAATCTGCACACCTGCAATGACTGCTTTATTGTGGAGTTGGTCGATAATTGTTTGCCAACCGTCATGTAAATAGAGTACTCCGCCCAAGGAAGTCTTAATGTGAGTCACGACTACTTTTGCGCTAACTTTTTCTGGACAATGACAGTAAGTTGAAAGCCTACCAATTACATATAGAAGGGATTTGACGTTTATTGATTGAACAGCTTTCTCCACCCATTGTTGATAGGTTTGGTCAGCTAACGCTTGTGTATCGACTTGTTGAATTTTTGATAAAATCAACATCCATTCTATCCGTTCCTTCCAATTAAGTAGACTTGTTGTAAGAAGGCCCCATGGATTAAAAGGAGCTAGATATTCTTTAGAGTTTTGAGTTACTATTCCTCCTAGCTTAGGTGAACCTCCTTCCAGTTTTATATCTAACTCTTCGAGAATGACTGCTGCTTTTCCTTTTTTATAAAGGGCATGAGGTCCCAAATTAAAATAATCTTGTTTTATTTTCTCTGTTTGGGCTCTCCCCCCAACCTTGTTTCCCTTTTCAAGGATTAAGATAGATAAATCACTTTTTGCTAAATAATTTGCTGCTACATACCCCGCTAATCCTCCACCAATAATAACAACATCCCAAATTTGTGTCATATCAAAAACCTCCTTGTTATCATTTCATCAATCATGACGAGGAGGAGAGAATTTTGTGACATAAATAAATAAGCGTCGTTATTTATAGACGCTTACTCCAGTCAATTAAGATACAAAAGTTATTTTTTGTTCAGAAGGTTTCTTTTTCCACTTTGCAAGTAGCTTTTCTAAATAGTAGATTAGAATGATAAATACGGACATAATGCTGACATACTGCAAGATGACTTCTAATGCGCTCGTGCTGCCTATTTCTCCTCTTCCCTCAAATCCACTTCTTGCTAACCGGTCACCTTGTCCTGAAAATGCACCACCAGAAGCAGTCCCACGTTCAAACTGACTAGCCTCCCCTGATGATCCACCATCTGGAGGAGTAGGTCTACCGCTTTCACCAGAAAAGTCTCCGCTTGGAGGAGTCCCGCGTTCGAATTGACCTTTCTCCATACCTTGCATTTCGGAAGAAGAAGTAAATACACTAGCAACTCCTTTTAGATTCGTGAGAAAGTTTGTTGAGTAGATTTCATAGCTTCCAAACACCAGGAGTGCCACTGTTGCCACCTTTGCAACAAGTCCTAAGCCTTTTTTGTAAGATTTAAACTTTACGATTTTTTGAAATACATTCATTACCCATTTCCAGTGCAAACCAACGTGAGCGGCAACTAATACAAGTACTAAATAGGAAATAGAGATATGTGCCATTTGAAACCATCGCTCATTAGTAACATTAATATTAGGGAACACAATGTGAGATACCAAAATCCCACTGATGATAATAAAGGCCATAGTGATGAGTAAAAGTAAATTTAAGACATATCCAAATTTTGTTTTGAAAGGAAGCTTCCGATCAAATAACTTAACGGTGACATTTTTAACCCATCTCCAGTTAAGGGCTATATGTGTAAAAAACACTGCAGCAATGGCTAACCCTGCAATTTCATGAAAGGTTAATCCACCTAATACTTGTTTGTTGAAAAATAAGACAAATGTGACTGCCATTAAAATATCCAGTCCAAACTTGATGTACATTAACTTTTTTTCTTTCAATTCAAAGCACCCCCCTCAAAATTTATTCAATCCCATTTTGGGGGACGGACCTTAAAAGAACCTTAAAATTATTATGAGTGCAGCTTATCTTCAGAGGTTAAAAACGAATAAAGGCAAGCTTTTTATTTGTAAAAGAATATCTTCATATTCTCCTTGTTATCAATGGTTGCAAGTAGAACATCATTTACCCTGGTTTGATAGGCACTTTCTAACTTCGAGGTGATCCATTCTTTACTTTTCCCCAATTCCTTTAATTCTTCAGTTAGTATGGTACCTTCCTTAATAATGGTCCTAGGGTGTTCGTAAGGCTCTGTTTTTATTCCTAACGTTGAAGGGGTAACTGGTTGGTATTTAGGATCCAAGAAATAAGATATTTGACCATCTGCTTCCCAAGTAGCTAGGACTACTTTCTTCACATCATCAACTTGTCCTTCGCGCAATTCTTCAAGTAAAACATCAAGGGATATTCTCGCCTTTTTCAACCCTTCATACAAGATTTCCCCATCTTTTACAATCGTAACGGGAGAGTTATTCACTAGTTTTCTAAACCATGGCCATTTCAGAATCATAAATATACCAGAAATATATAAAACCATTAATACAGCCGTTGTAATCATTGATCCTTTTAGTCCAAGATGTTGATCGGATAACGGATGGGCAATAATATTTCCAACTACTAAAGCCATAACAAAATCAAGTAGCCGTAATTGGGATATGGATCGTTGAGTCAATAATCTAGCTACAATCAATAGAAAAATAAAACCTACAATCGCTCGAAGAATCCACTCCATGCTAGTAAGAGTTTCTTGACTTTGGTAAAAATCCATCATGTAGAACACATCCTTTATTCCGATAACTAAAGGTTAGTTTACCTATGAGGTGATTGAAATAATCTTCAATCGTATGAAATAGTTTCAAATTGTGATTCAAATCCTCATTTTTATTTTTTGAGAGTTGTATGATGAGTTCAGTTGATAAACACCTTCAAAAAATCCTAGGAGGAAATAATAGATGAACAAAATTATGATAGCGAAAGATACGTACTGGGTGGGAAAGATTGATGATCGTGAAGTACCATTTCACCGATTAATATTAGGAAAAGGAACAACGTATAATGCCTATTTGCTAAAAACAGAAAAGCCAACGGTAATTGATACGGTAGATATGCAGTTTGGTAGAGAGTTTGTTGAGTACTTAAGTGAGTTAATCAACCCTGAGGAAATTCAATATATCATTATTAATCATACTGAACCAGATCATTCAGGTGGAATAGCAGCACTAGCTGGAAGAGCACCGCATGCGACGATTGTATGTACAGCTCCTGCCGTAAATGAACTAAAGGAGATGTACAAACTTCACAGCAGAAATTTTTTAGTTGTAAAAGATGGAGATACATTGGATATCGGAGGAAAAACACTGAAATTCAAAGAAACACCGTACCTTCATACAGAGGAAACAATGATAACATATTGCATCGAAGATAAGATTTTATATCCTTGTGATATTTTCAGCACGCATGTGGCTAGTAATACTTTTTTTGCAGATGAAGCAGGCTTTGATATTACAGAGGATTTCATTGGGTACTACAATGCAATTATTCATCCCCATAGGAGATATGTAAGAACATTAATTCAAGCCTTAAAGGATTTAGATGTACAAATGATTGCACCATCACATGGCTATATTTTGCGTAAGGACATCCAAAAGTATATTGATTTGTATGCAAAGTTGAGTGCGGATACGATCGATGATAAAAAAGCAACCATTGTGTATACAAGTCTTAGAAACAATACAAAAAAGGTAGCGGAGAGTATCAAGAGAATTTTAGAAGAAAATCAAATTAAAGTCAGCATCTTTAACGCGGATAAGTCCGAAAAGAGTGACATTCTTGAAAGTATTAAAGAAGCAGATGCTGTATTTATTGGTAGTTCAACAAAGTATGCAGATATGATTGGAAATCTTGAAGAGGTGCTCAAGGACTTAAAGGAAATGAATCTTGAAGGGAAAATCGCCACTGCCTTTGGTTCTTACGGATGGAGTGGAGAAGCGATTGAAGTGATTCAAGACTACTTACATGAAACCAATATGAATGTACAAAGTACATCTCACGTCATAAAAACAACAGGGATGACACATGTGGAGTTTCCTGTAAGAGTAAGATTTTCACCAAATGAAGAACAATTGAAAAAAATCGAACATTCAACAACATTTGTTGCTGATTTGCTCTTAAGCGCGATTTAAGAAAAGGTAGGTGAAGAAATGATGAAACATTATTGCATTATTGGAACAGGTGTGGCAGCTGTGAATGCAGCTAAGGCAATAAGAGATATTGATAAAGAGGCCCAAATCTCCTTATTTGGAGCAGAAAAGTCACTTCCATATAACAGAATTAAATTATCAAAAGAATTATTCTCGGACTTAAGAAGTGAGAAAGTTCTCCTTAAAAAAGAGAAGTGGTATGGTATGCAAAATATACGAACATACCCGAATACAAAAATTGTTCGCATTATTACCGAGGATCATATGCTTCTTTCAGAAACAGGCGATATGATTTCATACGATAAACTGCTCATATGCACAGGGGCAAAAAACAGACGTCTACCCGTTAATGGGGTGGACAGAAGAGGAGTTTTTTCCATTAGAGAAATACATGAGGCAGAAGACTTCAAAGCATTCATTGAGGATAAAACTAGTGTAGTAAACATCGGCGGAGGTATTCAAGGACTAGAAACAGCATGGTCTATTTTACAGGCTGGGAAAAAGGTTTCGATTGTGGAGGTTGCTCCAAGATTGATGGCTAGGCAGCTAGATGAAAAGACTAGCAAACTTCTAAGAAGGAAAATCGAAGAAGCTGGTGTGGATATTTACTTGAACGCCTCTATTAAAGAGATTGTAGGTGACGATAAAGTAAATGGAATCGTCTTAAATGATCAGTTGATTTCCTGTGACAGTGTCATTTACTCCATCGGTGTCGTTCCTAATCTTGACTTAGTAGAAGATACAGTTATTCAATCCAATAGAGGAATCATCGTAAATGAAAAGATGGAAACAAACATAGAGGATGTGTATGCAGCCGGTGATGTGACCGAGCTGAATGGTGAGGTAGAAGGCCTTTGGGGCCGGGCAATGGATCAAGGAAAAGTGGCGGGGAAAAATATGGCAGCGGTTCATGAAGTGTATGAGAAAACAACGCCATTTACTGTATTTAATGCCTTCAATATGTCTTTGTTTTCCATAGGAATGGTGGATGAGGGTCTATGTGATACAACCATCATGGATGAAGATGAAGATGAAAAATATACGAGGATATTTATTAAAGATGAGAAAATAGTAGGTGTAATTTCTCTTGAGGGTATTGTAGCTTCCACACCTTACAAAATGGCGATTGAAAAGAAGATATCCCTGAATGGAATATCATTAGATACTGTTTCGGTGAAGGAACTGATGAGTTTTGTAAAAGAAAAGCTGTTACAACCAGCTTAACACCAAGGAGGAAATGAGAATGAAAAAATATATATGCTTACCATGTGGATATATTTACGATCCAACAATAGGAGATCCTGATGAATGTGTCGAACCAGGAACACCGTTTGAAGAGCTGCCAGAAGATTGGGTATGTCCCGTATGTGGGGAAGATACAGATCAATTTGCAGAGGTAGAGGAATAAGAATGGATCGCAGCTAAATTTTAGCTGTGATCTTTTTTCATACTAGTGATTTAAAACACAAATATATCAAATGACGTATGATATATTTTTAGAAATAAAAAAATTAGGTGATGCTTATGAAGGAAGCTAACTGTAGTCATAATAAAATGCTGGTACCTTGTACGAAAAAGGTACCAATCTTCGGGGCTTTATCAGAAGAAGAAATCTTAAAAGTCGCCAGAATGGCCAAGCATACACGGTTCAAAAAGGGACAGTTGCTTTTACATGAAGGAGAGAAATCTGATCGATTATTTATTGTGAACAAAGGGCAAGTCAAAGTGTCAAAGTTCACCATTGATGGAAAAGAACAGATTTTATATATATTAACAAGTGGCGAGTTTTTTGGAGAGTTACACCTTTTTAATAATGAAGAAGTGAATAATTTTAGCGTTTATGCCATTTCAGACACGGAGATTTGCGTCATTACAAAAGATGATATTGACATAATCATGGAAGCAAATCCGGAAATCTCTTTAAAATTATTAAAAGCTTTGACAAAGAGATTAGCACATACAGAAACGCTCGTGCAAAACTTAGCAACCAAGGATCCTGAAGTGAGGATTGCCCATATGATTCTAGAATTTTGTCAAAAGTTTGGAACAAAGAAAAGTGACGGAATTCTTATAGAACTCCCGATAACAAGAGAAGAAGTGGCAAGCTATGTAGGGGTAACACGAGAAACAATTAGTCGTAAATTTAGTAAGTTCGAGAGTCTGGGTTTAATTTCTCAACAAGGAAATAAAAAACTATTAGTAAAAGACTATCTAACCTTCAGAGAATATATACAATAATTACAAAGGGCGCACCAAGGCCATCCCCCATTTCTTTGAAAATATCATACAACTGTTAATCTTTTAAAAAAATGCACCTTAGAGGCATTTTTAATTTTTTTAAGGTTTTCTTAAGGTTTTTCTTTAATAATTACTGAAGTTTGAGTGAAGTAATTAGGAGAAGGTGTATTATGAAATCTAGGTGGTCGGTTTGGTTAGAAAGAACAGATATTTACCGTTGGTTATTTGGTGCAACGGTTATCCTTTATTTTTTTAGTGGTGACTATATAAATAATCGAGATATTTTCATGTTATTTACTTTAATTATACTCTGTCTTTCCGCATTTTCATTTCGAAAAGTGTGGATACAAGTTTTCACTAGTGGGATTATTTCATTTATAGGGGCTTACCATGTACCCGATTTCGATATTCAGTTAACTATTCTTCAATGGATTTGGTACTTTGTCATGGCCACGTTTATCATGATTCTTATTGAAAAATATATCTCTGAAAAGAGAAATATGATTGATCTTATCACTTCTTTAGCCAATACATTAGATTCGAGAGATAATTATACAGCTTTCCATTCGAATAATGTTGCGAATTATTCAAAAGCGATCGCGGAAGAGTTAAAACTTAAGCAAACCGTTTGCAAGAATATTTATATCGGTGGATTGCTTCATGATATAGGGAAAATTGGTATTTCAGAAAATGTACTTAATAAATCTTCAAAATTAACCACGGACGAATTTATACATATTAAAGAGCATCCGTCTATTGGTTATGAACTCGTGAAACATATTAAACCGTTTGAGAAGAGTGGGGTATTAAATATGATTTTATACCATCATGAACGCTATGACGGTAAGGGATATCCAAATGGGTTAAAGGGAGAGGAAATCCCATTAGAAGCCCGTATTATGGCAGTTGCTGATGCATTTGATGCAATGACCTCACATCGTGTGTATCGTGAAGCACGGAGGTTAGAATATACATTACATGAGCTGCAAAAAGAAAGAGGAAAACAATTTGATCCTGTCGTAGTAGATGCCTTTTTAAAAAGGATTGGGAGAATAACAAATATGAGTCTATATCCAAGCAAACAATCAGAAGGATCACCTTCTCAAAAAGTAGGTTCATAATGTAGTTTGATCATCATATCACAAAAATATTCTTGACCAACTAAAAGAATACTGATAAAATTACAAATTATTGTACGATAATAGCTTAGGAGTTTGTTGAAAAAACAAATCTAGGCTATAAATTAAATATATAAGCAAGCTATGAATGTTATGGGTCAAACTATAACAGGAGCGGCTTCTGGAGAGATCGCGTACTGCGACGCCGAAGGGTTCACAATCTCAGGCAAAAGGACAGAAGAGTATAGATACTATTTGGTATGAATGTAAGTTCTATTTGTCATTTAACCATGTGTATTTGTTATTCTGACGTTTTTAGAGATTGGGGGAACCCCAGTCTCTTTTTTTATGGCTATTATTCTTACAATAATGATTAGAGAGAAAACGGAGGAATTTCAAGTGGCACAGCATGAGTTAAAAAGGGAACTGAAAAATCGTCATGTACAGTTAATCGCAATTGGCGGAACGATTGGTACTGGCTTATTTTTAGGTTCAGGAAAAGCAATTTCATTAGCAGGTCCCTCTATCATCTTAGCTTATTTAATTGTGGGGATAGCAACCTTTTTTGTTATGAGAGCATTAGGGGAGCTGTTGTTATCAAATGCAGGTTATCAATCGTTTACTGATTTTGCGGTAGATTATATCGGACCGTGGGCAGGCTTTGTAACAGGGTGGACGTACTGGTTCTGCTGGATAATGACGGCTATGGCCGATGTTATTGCAGTTGGAATGTATGTGCAGTATTGGTTTGATATCCCACAATGGGTACCAGCACTCATCTGTTTAATTATTTTATTAGGGTTGAATCTATTAACAGTAAAGCTTTTTGGAGAATTAGAATTTTGGTTTGCCATTATTAAAGTTGTAACCATTCTGGCTTTAATAGTTATTGGGGTTGTTTTACTAGTTATTGGATTTAAAACAGAGGCAGGAACGGTTTCTGTACAAAATTTATGGCAACACGGAGGATTTTTCCCGAATGGAATTAGCGGCTTTTTGTTTTCTTTCCAAATGGTCGTATTTGCTTTTGTTGGAGTAGAGTTGGTTGGTGTATCAGCTGCAGAAACAGCTGATCCAAAGAAAAATATTCCTTCAGCCATTAACAAAATTCCTTTAAGAATTCTGTTCTTTTATGTGGGTGCATTAATTGTTCTGCTTAGTATAAATCCATGGAATCAGTTGAATGCAGATACAAGTCCCTTTGTTAAGACCTTTACTTTAGTAGGTATTCCCGTTGCGGCCGGAATTATTAACTTTGTTGTATTAACTTCTGCTGCATCTGCGAGTAATAGTGGATTATTCTCTACAAGTCGTATTATGTATAACTTAGGGCGTCAAAACGGTGGAACGGGTAAGCTTGCAAAATTAAACAAAAATGCAGTTCCAAGTAATGCATTACTTATTTCAACGGTCATTGTTTCTATAGGAACTCTACTTAGTAAACTGATCCCCGAGCAAGCCTTTGGAATTGTGACGACCATTAGTGCGATTTGTTTCATTTGGGTGTGGAGCATTATATTGATCTCTCATATTAGATATAAAAAAACTCGTCCAGATTTACACCAAAAATCAATATTCAAAGCTCCTCTAACACCATTTATTAACTATGTCGTACTAACTCTTTTTGCGTTTATTTTACTAGTGATGCTTATTTCAGAATCTACTCGTTCAGCATTAATGTTGACCCCATTATGGTTTGTTCTATTATTTGTTTTGTATTTCTTTAAAAGTAAGAGATCGGTGTAATAGTAAGACACTTTGTCGATAGACAAGGTGTTTTTTATTTTTATTCAACTGTTTACAACATAAAAAACAGAAGTTTAGGTGATTTTAATAATAAAACTTCCAAATAGGAGAAATACATGCAAAGCCTAGTGAAGATATTACTACCAAGACAATTATTTCTATTACTAATCCTATCAACTGGTTTGCTTAACCATGTCTTACTCATTCCGAATTTATTGACAGCTGCCGGGAGGGATAGTTGGTTAAGTGTGATTGTTGCGTACCCGATAGCCATAAGTTTCCTTTGGTTAATTTACTACATCGTAAAAAATAGCCCAAATGAGGGGTTTTTTCATATGGTCCGACACCGATTTGGACCCATTTTTTATTATTTATTACTAGCTCCTGTTTTTTTATTTTTACTTATTAGCTCGTATGTAACCTTTAGAGACTTGATGATCTGGTTAAGTGCCTATTTTCTAGCTGAAGCACCTATCATGATGATCAATATCGTACTAATTATTGTGTGCTGCATCGTTACACTATCTGGTATAAAAACCATGGCTATAGCAAGTGGATTATTGTTACCTATTGTGGTAATGCTAGGATTCTTTATTGCATTTACCAATACGAGCTTTAAGGACCCAACCCTTCTATTCCCTGTATTAACAGATGGATATATTCCTTTGTTTAGAGGAACAATCTATGTTCTTGCGGGACTATTAGAACTATATATTGTGGTTTTGTTACAACCTTTCTCACAAGAACCCATTACATTTAAACAACTACTGATATTAATGACCGTATTAACGGGATTGATTTTTGGTCCACTCTCAGCCTCTATTATGGAATTTGGTGTAGTTGAGTCAGTGAACTTTCGCTATCCAGCCTATGAACAGTGGAGAGTATTGAATATTGGTGAATACATAGCAAATCTGGACTTCTTTGCTCTGTACCAATGGTTAAGTGGTGCACTTATAAGAATTGGATTATTTATGTACCTCTTAGGGCATTCTTTATCACGAAAAAGGCGTGAGAATCGACTGAATCCAAAGCTTGTAGGTATGATGTATCTCTTCCTATTAGGAGTTACTTTGATAAAGGTTGAATCATTCACTTTCTATCAAATTATTTATGAATATGTCTTACCAATAACTCTAGCTTTTTTTCTACTACAGATTTTACTGTCAGCTTTTATTATTTTTGTCTTAAAGAAGAGGGATAAACAACATGAGAAGGAAAATGAACTCGGATCCAGTTCTTCATAAACCATCAAAGGATAAAACTAGCCTCATCATAGAGAAGTTGAAAAAAAGTGAAGATCTATTATGTAAGGAACATGGTCAAGACGCTGAGAAATTTAAGTTTATCTATTTTGAATCGTTAGTTGATAGTCAATATTTAGATCAATATATATTACCAAGAATAAGCGGTCACGAGAAAGGCGTAGTGAAAGCAAAATTAATTTCCTTGTTTCAGGCGGAAAATGTGACTGATAAATCAACTGATGATTTGTTACAACTTCTATTTGAAGGATATGTGCTATTTGATTTTCAAAGTGAGTTATTAAGTATTCAAGCGGGCGATTTTCCAAAAAGACAGCCTGAGGAATCGGCGCTTGAAACCTCCATTAGAGGACCAAAGGATGGTTTTGTTGAGGATTTAAAGACAAACATTTCACTAGTTCGTCGGAGACTTAATACGTCTTCTTTATGTGTCGAAAAATATACAATGGGTACAAGAAGCAATACCAAAGTAGTTCTAATGTATATAGAAGATATTATAGACAAAAGGGTACTTGAAGAAGTTCATACCCGACTAGATAAGATAGAGATTGATGTATTGACGAGTATTTACGATTTGGAGTCATTGATTCGTGATCGACCGTATTCGGTTCTCCCAAGCATGGACTATACAGGCCGGCCAGACTTTATCGTTCAGGCTTTGATCCAAGGTCGATTTGCTCTTATAGTAGAAGGAAATCCAACTGTCTCCATTGCTCCAACCAACCTATTATTACAAACGAAATCCCCTGAAGACCATTATATTAGCTATACGTTTGTAACGATGGAAAGAATCATGAGAATGTTAGGAGTAACGGTGTCAGGGTTTTTACCAGGAGTTTGGATTGCTTTTTCAGCTTTTAATATTGAGCAGATTCCGTATTTACTTGTTGCAACGATTTCTATTTCACGTTTTGGATTGCCTTTGTCAGCACCAATTGAAATGTTTGTTATTTTATTTTTGTTTGAGTTATTTAATGAAGCAGGAGTAAGGTTGCCGCGAGCAATCGGACAAACGGTAGCAGTCCTTGGGGGCTTAATTGTTGGAGATGCAGCCATCAGAGCAGGCTTAACTTCTCCCACGATGCTGGTTGTTGCTGCGATTACATATATTTCGTCTTTTACCTTAGTGAATCAATCGTTAAGTTCAGCCATTACGATCATTAGGTTTGGGGTACTTATTTTAAGTACTTTTTTTGGATTATTTGGTGTCATTTCTGGCTATATATTAACCGTTATTTATTTATCAACCATTTCTTCATTTGGTACTCCTTATCTAGGAGCGTTAGCACCTGTATCATTCAGTGAGGTGATTAAGTCCTTTTTAAAAGCACCTACTCAGTATTACAAAACAAGAACTTCCTCCACGAGTCCTAATGACAGAACAAGAGGTGGAGATCAATCATGAGGAGAGCTTGGTCTATCTGCATAATAAGCTGTCTAGTGCTAACAGGCTGTACAGGCTTAAAAAATATTCAAGACTTAACCTATATTGTAGCCATTGGACTTGATTATAACGAGGAAACAAAGGAGTATACGGCCTATTTACAAGGGTTGAATTTTGCAAGTGTGGCAAAGCAGGAAGGGGGAAAACCTATTGAACCGATCCCTATTTTTGTGGCATCGGCTAAAGGTGAAACCCTCAACTTGGCAGTGAGCAATCTTTATAAAATGTCTGAACCTCCCTTGTTTTTTGGGCATGTAAAGTCACTCATACTTTCTCAAGCAATTGTTGAAAACAAATTTAATGAGGTAATTGAAGAAATTGGTCGAAATCGATCCTTGAGGCCAACACTTCGCATTATTACTACATCAGAGGATATGCAAGATCTTCTAAATATAAAGGCCTTGTTTAATTATCCTGCTGTGTACACTGTACTTTATAAGAAAAATCAATACGAATTATCACAGGATGAGATTAGACCGACGATGTTAATGTTTTTCTTAAGAGAGTTTCATGAGCCTATGGGAATGGCAAAGATTCCTACTGTGAGTATTGATAAAGAAAGTTGGAAGGCAGATGGTCCTTACCCTATCATATACTTTAGTGGATACTCGGTATTTCAACAACAAAAGTACATTCAAACCATTCCCTTTAAAGATGCTGTTTATATAAATTGGTTAAGAGAAAAGCACGTGGCAATGAATCAAAAAGTAGAATTGGATGGAAGTTTAATTGCTGTAGTAAAGTTATCTACTCCTAAGGTTCAGGTTAATTATGAAGATAATCTTAGTGCGCCGGTGTTCTCTTTGAACATCTCAGTAGAAGCGGATCTATTAGAAAAATTAAAAGAGGTTCCTATTAAGAAGGTAAAAGAAATTATTCAGAAAGATATCGAAACGAAAGTAAGAGAGCTTTATGTTAATGGAGTTGAAAAGAGGATAGATGTTCTTAATCTAGGAGAAAAATGGTACAGAGCAAACCCAAAGAAATATAAAGAACTAGAAACAACAAACCGCTTTTATTTAGAAAAAAACTCGTTAAAAAATGTAAAAGTTTCTGTTAAGATTCTTCATTATAATGGTTATAAATATGAAAAACGAGTCCATGAGGATTTTGAGTAATGTGAGGCACTTTGTCAAAGAGACAAGGTGTTTTCTTTTTTTATTATATAAAAGTAGAACAAGCAATTGTTCATAAAACTCAACATAGGATAATAGCATTATGTTCTCTAAAAAGAAATGGTTGGTGGAACACGATGAAAAAGACATGGCTGTTAGGCTTTGGATTTTTTAGCATCAGCATCGGATGGTCACTGTATAACGGATTTGTACCATTTTTCCTTGACAATTATCTATCGAGCACCGCACTGATTGGTTTTTTAATGACCATTGATAACTATATTGCTCTATTTTTACAGCCTTATATTGGGCAACGTAGTGATCGAACGAATACAACCTATGGCAGACGAATGCCTTACTTGCTTGTGGGAATACCTCTAGCTGCTTTATTTTTTGCACTTATCCCTTTTCACAATACCCTTTTGACATTAATAATTTGCATGTTGTGCATGAACTTGTCTATGGCTCTATTTAGATCCCCGACCATTGCACTTATGCCAGATATCACACCAGAATCCCAGCGAACCAAAGCAAATGGGATTATTAATTTTATGGGTGGAGTCGGTGCCATATTGGCGTTTAGTCTGGGCTCCTATTTGTTTAGTGTAAATGAATCAACTCCTTTTTTAGCTGTTTCCGTGATTTTTTTGGTGGCTTTATGGGTTTTGTACAAAAATATTATTGAAAAACGGGATGCCCTATTCTATTCAGTTACATCCGCACCGAAGGTAAGTTATAAAAGTGAGTTAAATAGGCCAACGGTCAATTTATTAGCTGCAATCTTTTTCTGGTTTATTGCGATACAAGGAATGGAAGCCTTATTTACTTTATACGGAGTAAATGAACTAGGATTAACCAAAAGCGCTTCTGCCTTTTCATTAGCTTTCTTTTCATTAAGCTTTGTCTTGTCGGCCATTCCTTCGGGGGTGCTAGGTGCTAGGTATGGAAAGAAAAGGATCATTATATTAGGGATCATCGGTTTAATTTTTGTGTTTCTTTTGTTAACTACTGTTCAAACCGTTCTATTTCTTCGTATCCTTTTATTAGCTGGTGGAGTTTTTTGGGCATGTATTAATATTAATGCCTATCCATATATTGTCTCGACAGGTAGCGAACATAGTTATGGAACTAGAACTGGTTTGTACTATTTAATTTCTTCACTGTCGGCCATTATTTCACCACCAACATTGGGGGTCTTTATTGATCTCTTTGGTTTTGGAATATTGTTTTATGCTGCTGCGGGAAGTATGGTTGTTGCGTTTGTTTGTATGTTGAAGGTGAAGAAGCCGGATGAAGAGATAAATTTTGAAGAATAAGAGCTTTTGGAAAGGTCGAGTGTATTAAAATAATTTTTCTTGACCGATCATAAACAGACACTTATAATTAGGAAAAATCATGATAGCTCTTTTTAATGTCAATGAGACAAGGGGAAGGGAAATCATTTCAACTGTAATTATTAAATTTGTTTGGTTGCTTATGTAAACACAGTGTTTGTGAGTATAGAAGAGACCAGCGAGGATGGGTTCCCATCACCGCTGGTCTCTTTTTTTAATGGGCAATTTTCTAAACTTAAGGAGGTTTTCTGTTTGAATCGTTGGTTAGTGGTGTTGGGGGCTGTTCTTATTCAAATTAATTTAGGGGCGGTGTATGCTTGGAGTCTTTTTAATCAGCCGCTGATTGATAAATTTGGTTGGGCTAGGGAAGATGTAGTTGTTACTTTTTCAATAACGATAGCTGTTTTTGCATTTGCAACGATTTTTGCTGGTAGGCTACAAGACCAAATTGGACCTAGGTGGGTCGCGACGATTGGAGGTTTGCTGCTCGGAATTGGATTGATGCTATCGAGCCAAGCAACTTCACTTTTACAGCTCTATTTCTTCTATGGAGTTATTGGTGGAATTGGGATTGGAATGACCTACGTTTGTCCACTATCCGCATGTGTAAAGTGGTTTCCTGATAAAAGAGGATTTATAAGCGGTGTAGCTGTCGCAGGATTTGGACTAGGTGGACTTATATACAAACCGTTGATTGGGTATCTCATTGAATTATCAGGAGTTTCTTCAACCTTTTTGTATTTAGGAATCATTTATTTATTGTTAGTTATGGTTGGGGCACAGTTATTGAAAAATCCAACTGAAGAGCAAGTATTAAAGTATCAACCTAAACAACTAACATCTAATAGCGAGGTAAAAACAATTGTAGATACGAGCAATCAATTTACACCAAAACAAATGCTTCGTACTCAACAGTTTTATTTATTATGGTTCATGTTTTTATTTGGTAGTGTTTCCGGTTTAATGGTGATTAGTTTTGCGGTCGACATCGGCGTGGATATGGCAAATCTAGAACTTGAACAAGCAGGAAATGCAGTTATGGTGATTGCTCTGTTTAATGCTGCTGGGCGCATTGTATGGGGGAAACTATCCGATCGCTTTGGGCGGAAACCTACATTAATCACCATCTATGCCTTAACAGCCGTGATGATGTTTTATATGAGTACAGGAATGATGAACTATCCTCTGTTTTTAATGGCTGTTTCTTTAGTAGGGTTTTGCTTCGGTGGTTTTCTCGCTCTTTTCCCATCCGTTACCGCAGACTATTTTGGTGTACGAAACATGGGGAGTAACTATGGCTTTATGTATCAAGCCTATGGGTTATCTGCGTTTGTTGGACCGATTGTGGTGAAGTCCCTTCCATTTACCTCTGCCTTTTTACTAGCTGGTTGTATCTGTATTGTGGCAATCATTTTGGCTAGGGTGGTTGAAGTACCAAAGCTAAATACTGGGGAAAGGCTTCGTGAAAGAGAAGCATAATATAAAAAACCGAGTACATTCGTAAAAGTACTCGGTTATTTTTTTTACATCATAAGGTCTTGACCTGTTCTTCCACTTTTTGAAATACACGATGACAAAGAAAGCTGATACAAAAAGCACAAACACAATAGATGAATAAAAAGGTAATTTGCCAAAAATAAAGGATCATCCCTGTAGCTACAATACATAGCAAGGATAAAAACGTGGTAAAGAAGAATCGTAATGAAAAGAAAAATGAGTTTTTTACGATATCGATTGTTTTCATTCGGTAGTGAGACATCATTGGAAATATATAAATAGTTGTTAGTAAAAATATAAATCCAATCAATAAAAAGATAGAATAGAAGATAGGTTGTAAAGACCCGAGGCTATTCATCAAGGTAAAGTCTAAAAATAATAGACCGGAGAGCACTAACCAAATCAACCCAAGCACAAAACTCTGTTTGAAGTTTTCTTTGAAAAATTTCATATACGAACGAAAGACACTATAGTCCTTATGGATAATCCATTGTCGAGTAACACAGTACATCGCAACGGTCGCAGGGAAAATGGTGATAACAGGAAGACAAAATAAAAGCCATAAAATATTAAGTTGAAAAAAAGCGGTTACAATTTCTAGCAATCTAAAAAAAGCATTGTTTTCGTATTTCATTTTTTCACCAAGTTTCTTATTTTCTAGGATTATCATAAAAATAGCATATTCTTACCGATAAAAAAAGCTGGAATTTCTGTCATGTATGACGAGAGGAGAAGATTTTGATGATTAAAGCACTATTTTTTGATTTGGACGATACCTTACACGACGCGCAATATCCTTTTGAAAAAACGGTAGAAGAACTGCTTCCGGAAGTAGCCTCAGAATTGAATATGAATGCATTATATATAAAGTTTAGAGAGGCTAGTGATAGGTTGTGGAAGGACTATGTGACAGGGGAAATGTCTCTAGTCGAGCTGCGAACAAAGAGGATGATCTTGGCTTTAAAAAGTATGGATATAACGATAGATTCTGAAACAGCTCGGCTGTTTCAAAACCAATACGAGAATAATCAGAGTCAGCTTAAGATGTTCCCGGAGGTACCGAATCTGTTGGAAGAAATTAAAAAGAAAGGGATCATCGTAGGGATGATCACAAATGGTCCAGTTGAGCATCAGCACAGTAAAATTTCTTCTTTAGGGCTGAAAAGTCATATTCCAGTTGATCTCATTTTTGTATCTGATGGAGTAGGGGTAGCTAAGCCTAATCCAGATATCTTTCATCATGTGAGAAAGCATGTAAATCTATTGCCTCATGAATTATTATACGTAGGGGATTCATGGGAGAATGATATTGTTGGCTCATCGAAAGCGGGCTGGCAATCTCTTTGGTTTAACCATCGGAAAAGAGAGCCGGAAACCAACCATAAGCCTTTAGCAGTTATCCACAATCTAGCAAACATTTTGGATTATGTTTAAAGGGTTATTAACAAAAAATTTGTGGGTAAGGTGTTTATAGATGAGTAATGAAGTGTATGGATTTCGTTTTCTGGATACTTTCCAAAGTTCGTTTTATCAGTTATTTGCTGTTGGCCACCATAAGGTATATGAGAAAAGTTATGATTGGGATGGGTTAAGACGTAAGGATGGTCCGTTATATCTTTTCCAGTATACGGTATCTGGTTTCGGTGACATTGATATAAACGGGAAAATTCACAGGGTGGAGCCAGGTTCAGCTTTTATGGTGGAAATTCCTAGTACACACAGATATTACTTGCCGACGGATAGCGAGGAGTGGGAGTTCTATTTTATTCTTTTTCGCCCTATTAAAATTGAACAAGAGTGGCAGGAAGTCGTGAAAATGCTCGGGAGAATACCTAGAATTCAGGAAGACAGCTCCCCCATCCACTTTTTAAAAAGTACGTACTTAGCAGCAGTGAAGAATCAGATTACAGATGGTTTTCGGGCATCGTCCATTGTCTATCAATTTGTTATGGAGCTTTATCGTTACGGGAAAGGATATGAACAAGTAGCAGAGAGATGGCCGGAGAAAATCACTCTTGCAGCACGTATATTGACCGAAGAATATGACTCTTTACAAAGTCTAGAGGAAATTGCTGCGCGTGTTCAACTATCAAAATACCATTTTTCAAGATTATTTAAAAAGCACACAGGAATTTCACCGATGGAGTTTGTCACAAAGGTGCGAATGGAGAAAGCAATTACCCTCCTACGAACGACCGATTATACGATCGAGGAGATCGCCAAACAAATTGGATATGCAAGCAGTAGTTATTTTATTAAGGTGTTTCATTCTTGGGTTGGATTCTCACCAGGAGAGTTTCGTACTGGGAAGGATTTGCTGCTCATGAATGAGATTCGTTTTAATTGAGAGCAATATTGTACAACTGAAGGCAAAATAATGTGATAGATGTATTCATCTTCGTCCTTTATTATTCAAGACAAGAGCAAAATTATACATGAAGGGCGGGTATGAAGGATGAAACATCACATGTTAGCAAGTACGCCTCCATTAGGCTGGAATAGCTGGGACTGCTACGGGGCAACAGTTAGGGAAGAAGAGGTTCGAGGCAATGCAGAGTATATGGCCAAATATTTAAAGGAACATGGCTGGGAATATATTGTGGTGGATATTCAATGGTACGAAGCGGGGGCCAACTCGTCTATTTATCGTCCGTTTGTTCCACTTGAGATGGATGACTATTCAAGGCTCATCCCAGCTGCGAATCGTTTTCCTTCTGCAGAAAATGGAAAGGGATTTAAGCCATTAGCTGACGATGTACATGGTTTGGGATTAAAATTTGGTATCCACATCATGCGTGGAATTCCTCGCCAAGCAGTTCATGCAAACACACCAATTCTTGGTACTGAGGTTCGAGCACGTGACATCGCCCACCCCAACTCTATCTGTCCATGGAATACGGATATGTATGGGATTGACGCGTCAAAGGAAGGTGCTCAGGAATACTATAATTCTCTGTTTGAGCTATATGCCGAGTGGGGAGTGGACTTCGTTAAGGTAGATGATATAGGTGCATCAAGACTTTACTATTTTCATAAAGATGAAATTGAGCTCATTCGAAAGGCCATTGATCACTGTGGAAGAGAGATGGTTCTAAGCCTTTCGCCGGGACCTGCTCCACTTGAATTTGCTGACACTTTAATTGAAAATGCGAATATGTGGAGAATGACGGACGATTTCTGGGATCACTGGGATTTGCTCTACGGAATGTTTGAGCGTTGTGAAAAGTGGAGTGAATATGTTGGAGAAGGTCACTGGCCAGATTGCGACATGCTACCGCTTGGGCATATTGGTATCCGCTCTGTTGATGGAGGGGGAGGAGATCGATGGACTCGCTTCACAAAGGATGAACAGATTACACTGCTGACATTATGGTCCATTTTCCGCTCGCCTCTTATGTTTGGAGGAGACTTGCGTGACAACGACGAATGGACGTTATCGCTCCTGACAAATCCAGACGTTTTAAAGATGCACAAAGATAGTCATAGCAACCAGCTAGTATCTCGGGAAGAAGATCGAGTGGTTTGGAGTGCCAAGGATCTAGAGGGAAACACATATGTTGCATTGTTTAATTTAAGCAATGAAACGGCAACTGTGAAGACCACTCTTAACCAGGTAGGAGTTACTGGGGTGAAGCAGGCACGTGAACTGTGGACTGGTCAGGACTTGGGAGAGATAACGGATCGTATGGAACAGATGCTTCCGCCACATGGAGCGGTGTTGGTGAAGTTATATTAACAGGATGAATTCTTTTGGGGAAAAACAAAATGAACAAACGTCAGGTTGAAGTGAATTTTTTCGGATTAAGGGTTTTTCTTAGTTGTTTGGACTGGATATTTGGATTTTTCAATCGGAATATAGCGGTTGGGTAGGAGTTTGGTAGGCTTTATTTGCGATTGTAGAGATTTGTTTGCGATTCTAGAAATATATTTGCGATTCTAGAAATTTACTTGCGATTCTCGAGATTTATTTGCTATTAGAAAATTATATTTGCGATTCCACAACCATACAACTCAAAGAGCCCACCCACCCAATAACAAAAAAACGAACCCTGCCAATCACGCAGGGTTCGTACCTCATCTAAATCAGACTAGTCTTTTTCAACTCCATGGTCGAACTTCGCACGACAAGTTCAGGTTCATACACCTTCGATTGAGGTACTTCTTTCTTTTCCACTGCTGATACAATCCATTTTGCTGCTTCAATCCCCATGTCCATTTTCGGATGGGTGACGGTGGTTAATTTTACTTCGGTTGCTTCTGCTAGGAATGAGTCATCGTATCCTACAATAGATACATCTTCTGGTACTTTTAAATCGAGTTTACGCAGAACATCTAACACACTTACCGCCAGCTGGTCATTGTAGCACACAATGGCGGTTGGTTTTTCGTCCTTTGAGAAAAACTCTTCAATTTGTTTCAACGTTTTGCTATTCACATCTTCTGTCGAATAGGTAATGACCATTTCAGGGAAAAACGTAACACCGTGCTCTCGAAATGCTCGAATAAATCCTTGCATCCGATGAACCCCTTGTAGGTCATCTGTTTTGAACAAACCGATAATCTTTTCATGTCCCAATTTTATTAAGTGTTCTGTCGCGATAAAACCTCCATGCTCGTCATTCATGATGATATGAGGAGGCATCAGCTGAGAATAAAATTGGTTGATCATTAAATAAGGAATATTGTTTTGTTCGAGTTCAAGATAGTAGTTAATGTTTGGATTATAGTTACTACTCTTTGTTGGTTCAACAATAAGTCCATCAACATTTCTGCCTAACATGGTTTGTAAACATTGTCTTTCTTTTTCCACATCATTATCCGTACAAGATAAAGTTAACGTATATCCTTGTGTTGTCAGATAGGATTCAATTCCTCTAATAATGGATGGGAAGATATAATCAGAAATATAGGTAGTAATAACCCCAATATTTTTTCCTTTTATTACAGAAGAGGAAGATTGACTCTGTTGTTTCGATTGCTTAGGATTATGCGAACAAAAGGTACCAGCACCTTGTTCTCTGTAAAGTAATCCTTCATGAACCAGATCACCCACCGCTTGTCGCACCGTATGTCTACTAACCCCAAATATCTGCACAAGTTCATTTTCGGAGTAAATTTTTTCGCCAGGATTTACCTTCCCTGTTTCGATCCACTCCACGATCTTTTCCTTAACCATGTTGTATTTAGTTTTTTGTTGTGCCACTGAGGTATCACCGCTTTCTATTCGATGTACATAATTTAAAATAACTTATACGTACAACATATATCTAATAATACCATAGTATCAAATAAAATGGAAAAAAACTATTCCATACAAGTATATTTTATAAATAAATACGGACACGTACGGACATAATAAATATTTTTTGAAAAATCACATTGACATGTACGAACAGGTATATTACTATTTTAATTGTAGAGAATACGCTTTCAAAGAAAAAATCTCTTAAGGGTCAATTGTTTTTACTTGGAAACTAATAAATTATTAGGAGGAATTTATATGTGATTCCCTAACATGTACGTACATATAAAAAAGACTATTATTAAATCAGAGAATAAGCTATTATTTTTTTAAAAGTAAAGTGATTACGCTTTCAATTAGTTTTTCTAGATTTCATTCTTTTATGACTACAATAGGTTGAAGATGGAGGGATTAACTTGTTTAAATCATCTAAAAAATTTGGTGTAATAATGCTTCTAGCAATAATGGTGATTGGTGCAATCCTTAGTGGGTGCTCAGGTGGTGAAAAAGCTAGCAGTGACGGCAAGGTTGAGCTTACTTTTATGTTTAGGGGGAATCCTCAAGAACTAGAAGCTTATAAAGCTACTGTAAAGAGATATGAAGAAGCAAACAACGATGTAAAAGTTACAATGGTTCAAACAGCTCCTGATCAATATGATACAAAGCTAAAATCAGCAATCGCAGGACGTAAGATTCCAGATGTTTTCTTCTATAACCCAGCTCAAGTAAAAGCGTATGTAAACTCTGGAGTACTATTAGATATTACGGAACAAGTTGAAGGGTCAACTGACGTGAAAATTGATGACATTTGGGAAGCTGGGATTAATAAGTACCGTTTTGATGGTGAAACGTTAGGGCAAGGTGCAATCTATGGATTACCAAAAGATTTAGGACCTTTCGCTCTTGGTTACAACAAGACGATGTTTGAAGAAGCGGGAATTCCACTTCCTGATAAAGACAAGCCATATACTTGGGATGAATTCATTGATGTAGCTAAGCAGTTAACAAAAGATAATGATGGCGACGGCAAAATGGATCAGTATGGAACTGGATTTAACGTAAACTGGGCATTACAACCATTTGTTTGGAGTAACGGTGCAGATTGGATTAACGAAGATGGAACAAAGGTTACAATCGACGATCCTAAGTTTATCGAAGCATTACAATTCTTTGTAGACCAACAAAACAAACACCAAATTACTCCTTCTATTGGTGACGCACAAACATTAGATACGTACCAAAGATGGTTAAAGGGTCAATTAGCATTTTTCCCAGTTGGACCATGGGATATGGCTGCTTTTAAAGAGCAATTAAAGTTTGAGTATGATTTACTTCCTTGGCCTGCAGGTTCTACGGGTGAATCTTCTGCTTGGGTTGGATCTCTAGGAATTGGTGTTGGTGCAACAACGAAGCATGCAAAAGAAGCAGCTGAACTAGCGATGTACTTATCTGCTGACCAAGAAGGACAACAAGCATTAGTTGATGCACAAGTTCAATTACCAAACAGTGTGGAGGTTGCTGATGCATGGGCTGCTGACACATCAATTAAACCTGACAATAAGCAAGAGTTCTTAGATATCATTAATGACTACGGTCGTGGATTCCCAGCTGAAAAAACTTACACAGCTGAATGGTATGATGAGTTCTTCAAAAATATTCAACCAGTGTTAGATGGTAAGACAACTGTTGAAGACTACGTAAAAGAAGCACAACCGAAAATGCAAAAACTATTAGATGCAGCAATCGAACAAGAAAAACAAGCAAGTAAGTAATAACACTTCGTTGAAAGATTAACCATGTGTAAATGATGCTAGATTCTTAGAATCATAAGATAGCATCATTTGCATCTTTTAATAAAATGTTACTTGTACCAAAAGAAGGCGTGTGTATTCATGCTTTTGTTGAAAGGGTGAGGAAAGATGAAAGCGACATCCAAGCTGTATCGCACAGAACAAAGATATGCCTATTTGTTTATTGCAGCACCAGTCTTAGGATTCCTCATTTTTGCAATGGTTCCTCTTATTTATTCAATGTACGGAGCCTTTACGAATTGGAATGGTCTAGGACAAATGGAGTTTATCGGCTTTGAAAACTTCATTAATTTATTTAAAGACGAGTATTTTTACAAGTCGATGTATAACACCTTCTTTATGATGCTAGGTATTCCAATTGGAATCGTGTTAGCTCTTTTACTGGCTCTAGCTCTAAATAGAGGAATCTTTGGTACAAATACCTTCCGCGTACTTTACTATATTCCGGTTATTTCCTCTATTGCAGCCGTTTCTATTCTTTGGCAATGGGCGTATAACGGAGATTATGGTTTAGTTAACCAATTTTTAGATCTTATTGGGATTGAGGGTCCGAACTGGTTGCAAAATACAGCTACTGTGAAACCAGCGTTAATTATAATGGCTGTGTGGAAAGGATTAGGATATACGATGTTGCTTTACTTAGCAGCACTACAAAGTGTACCTAAAACCTTCTATGAAGCTGCGAAATTGGATGGAGCAAATGCTTTTCAAGCCTTTTGGCATATCACGCTTCCGATGGTAAAACCAGTAACATTCTTTATTATCGTTACAAATATTATTGGTGGAGCGCAAATCTTCACTGAGATTAACGTTATGACACCTACTGGTGGTCCTGAGTATAGTTCAGCATCAGTTGTTTTCTACATTTGGCAAAAAGCATTTGGTAACTTCCAATTAGGTTATGCATCTGCAATGGCCTTGGTATTAGGACTCTTCATCTTTATTATTACCCTAATCCAATTTAAGATGAACGAAAAATCTTCCTTCGATTTGGATTAACGCTAGGATAATAAAAAAGACTAATAGAAAGGGGCTTTTAACAATGGAAGTTGCAGTTGTAAAAAAAGAAGTGCAAGCTGAACCAATGTCTGAAAAGAAGAAAGATAAAATTACCAATATATTTGTTTTTGTCTTCCTGAGTTTTGGAGCGATTTTCATGGTGGCTCCACTCTTATGGATGTTTTCCACATCACTAAAGTCAAAAGAAGACGTGTTTGCTTTGCCGCCTGTATGGATTCCGAAAGATATCTCTTTTACTAAGTATCTTGAAATTTGGGATATGGGGCCACTTTTATCGGGGATTGGTAACAGTTTAATTGTGGCTTTGTCAGTAACAATTATTGGTACCTTTACTTCGAGTTTAGCCGCTTTTGCATTTGCAAAGCTAAAGTTTAATGGGAAAAATAAGATCTTTATTATGCTTTTTGCATCGGTTATGATTCCTTATCCGGTACTCATGATTCCACAGTTTATTATGTTTTCAAGTATCGGTTGGGTAGATAGTTTATTACCATTGATCGTACCTGGTCTTTTTGGAAATTTATTCATGATTTTCTTCTTACGACAATACTTGAATAGCGTTCCTAATTCCATTATTGAAGCAGCGAAAATTGATGGATGCTCGTATTTCCAAATCTTTTATAAGATTATCTTTCCATTAATTAAACCAGCGGTTGCTGCTCAATTAATTCTATGGTTTATGGGGATCTGGAATGACTATTTAGGTCCGATTCTTTACTTGAATTCACCAGAGAAACAAACCTTGCAGTTAGTAATTGCAAACTTTAACGCTTCATATGCGATCCAAAGTGATTATCCATTAATCATGGCAGCATCAGTGGTTGCTTTGTTACCGATGTTAATCGTATTTATTATCTTCCAGAAGCAGATTATCGAATCGATTGCTATTTCTGGTGTAAAAGGTTGATACATTGATTCAAAAAATGCAAATCAAAATACCGGGAATATTTTGATTGAAAAATTGAATATAAAAAAATGGAAAGGCACTTATCGAGGGATACAACGGATAAGTGCATTTTTTTTCATATTTTATTTGTTGGGAGCCACAACAGTGAACAAACAAAAGAGAATTTATCTAGCAATAGGTATAGCCATGTTACTAATGTTTGCCCTATTGATTACGCCTAGAATCATGAAACCAAATACAAATGATCTATCGGGGCTAAGTCTTCCCTCTCCACCTTCAGAAAAGGTTATTCCTAAAGTAATGAATGACATCATTTACAAAGAAGAGGAGTGGACGACAAATTTCACCCACGACGGGGCCATTATCAAAAATGGGGATTGGTATTATGTGTACTCGACTGATTACATGGTCGGTGGACCACCGACACCAGGTATTCAAATACGTAAGTCGAAGGATCTAATTCACTGGGAGTTTGTCGGCCGAGTGTTTGATCAAGTTTCAAGTGATGCGTGGGAATGGACTGGCGGGACGACGTATTGGGCGCCAAATGTGGTTGAAATGAATGATAAGTTCTACTTGTACTATTCCGTCTCCTCGGTTGGGAAGCGAACCTCGTATATCGGTTTAGCGACAAGTGACTCTTTAGAGGGGCCTTGGAAGGATGAAGGAGCTGTGTTTAAAACGCAGGAAGGTGATGAGTACACGGTAAATGCCATTGATCCGGATATCACGTTTGATACAGAAGGGCAGCCTTGGATGGTTTATGGGTCATATTTTGGGGGCATTTTTATCACAAAAATTGATCCGCAAACAGGGAGATTAGTAGATCCAACGGAAGAAGGAACATTAATTGCCCAACGAAAAAATATGAGCTATGGAATTGAAGCTCCGGAAATCATCTATAACCCAGACACAGAATATTACTATTTAACCGTCTCGTATGAATGGTTGGAGGATACGTATAACGTAAGAACCGCCCGGTCAAAGAATATTACAGGACCTTATCTAGATTTCAATGAAAACGATATGGTTGATCCGTCAGATGATTCCTTTGATACCGGTAATAAAATCGTTAGCTCGTATGCTTTTGAAAAAGATAGCGGCTGGCTTGGGACCGGTCATAATGGCTTGCTTGAGGATAATGGAGATTACTACTTAATCCACCAAGCGAGAGCAGGTGAGGAAATATACTGGTCTCATTTACATGTGAGAAAAATCGTATGGACTGAGGATGGTTGGCCGGTTGTATCTCCAGAGAGATATGCGGGTGAAAAGGAACAGAAAATAGAAGAAAAACACATTATTGGGGATTGGGAGGAAATTCTTCTCCCGCGGTATGACGACACGATGCAAACTTCCCAGAAATTAACCTTCCTTGCAAATGGAAAGATAGACGATGAAAGCGGAAAAAGTAGTTGGAAGCTATCTAGTGACAACACACTTAAACTAGTTATCTATGATCCTGGGGTTGCACCTGCTGACTATTGGGAGTATAGCTTAAAAGTACTTCCCGGTTGGGACTGGGAAAATTGGAATGAAACTCTTGTGTTTACTGGGATGAATGAAGAAGGAACGGCCATTTGGGGGAAAAAACAAATTAAAGGAGAGTAAAATGTGATGAAATTTCCTAAAGAACCAATCAATTATAAGTTATATGATGAATCGATTATCCACCAGGAAAGTAAGTGGAATATCAACAATGCTCATGATCCAGCCAGCTTTAAGGATGGAGATACCTATTATGTATTTTCTACGGATGCGAAGTATGGTGGACCTCCAACTGGTGGGATCCAAATACGGAAATCAAAGGACTTAATTGAGTGGGAATTTGTTGGTCATGCATTTGATGAGATTCCGAGTGACGCATCCGATTGGACAGGGGCGAAAGGGCTCTGGGCACCGGAAGTAGCCAAGTTCGGTGACACCTACTATCTGTACTATGCCGCTTCGCAATTCGGAAAAACACAGTCGTTTATTGGTGTTGCAACAAGTCATAGTATTGAAGGGCCATGGCAGGACCAAGGGGAGGTAGTGAAATCGCAGCAGGATGTACCCGGACCAAATGCGATTGATCCGAATATTACTTTTGACCGTGACGGAAATCCATGGTTAGTCTACGGAAGCTTCTTTGGAGGATTATATGTTTTCCCTATTGACCCGGCAACAGGAAAAAAACGCGCAGGAAGTGAAGAAACCCTAGTTGCTAAAAGGCATACCAGTGTAGAGGCTGCAATTGAAGGACCTTATATTGTGTATCATCCTGAATTTGATCAATATTACTTATTCGTTTCCTATGATTCCTTATTTAAGAATTATCATATTCGCGTGGGAAGGTCTCATTCCATAGAGGGTCCTTATCTTGACTATGATGGATATGAAATGACCAATTTAGAACTTCCACCAAACGAAGTGGGAATGAAGATATTAGGTGGATATAAATTTGGCGATAAGGAAGGCTGGATAGCACCGGGACATAATTCGGTTTTGCAAGATGGCAATGATTATTATATCGTTCATCACGCAAGAGGAGAGAAGGATCCTCATTGGCATTACTTACATGTAAGAAAGATCGTATGGACTGAGGATGGTTGGCCACTCGTTTCTCCTGAAAGATATGCGGGTGAAGAGGAACAGCCAGTTGATCCAAGTCTGATGAATGGGAAATGGGAATATATTTGGATGGATAAAAATGAACATGAACTGATTCCTTCACGTTCTATTACTCTTCCTGCTAAGGGTGAAGGGGGATGGGAGTATAAAAAAGACAATACTTTTGAAGTTCATTTGGATGAAAAGCATTGTGAGATCATCGTATTACCAGCTTGGGATTGGGAGAATTGGAATCCAACACTGGTCTTTACAGGTAAAGACCAACACGGAAATGTTGTCATTGGAAAAAAAGTAGAGTAGTAGATGGGAGTGGAGGTAATGGAAGTAAATGCATTTAAGTTAAAACGTGTCAAAGTGACTGGTGGACCTCTTAAAGCCGCAATGGATTTAAATAAGGAGTACTTACTGCAACTTGAACCTGACCGGTTATTATCCCGTTTTAGAGAGTATGCTGGCTTAGAGCCAAAGGCTGAGAATTACGAGGGCTGGGAAGCGCAAGGGATATCAGGGCATACTCTTGGACACTATTTGTCTGGTTGTGCCATGATGTTTGCTTCTACAGAAGATAAGAGATTTTTAGAGCGTGTGAATTATATAGTAGAAGAGTTAGAGGAATGTCAAATGTCGAATGGCAATGGCTATGTGGGAGGTGTGCCGCGTGGAAGAGAGCTATTTGAGGAAATAAAATCAGGTGATATTCGCTCACAAGGTTTTGATTTAAACGGTGGCTGGGTTCCTTTATATTCGATTCATAAAGTATTTGCAGGATTAAAAGATGCCTATCACTTAGCGAATAATCAAAAGGCAGTACAAGTGGAAGAGAAGCTAGGCTTGTGGTTAGTAGACGTTTTTTCTGATTTAACACATGAGCAAATACAAGCCGTTTTACATTGTGAATTTGGTGGGATGTCAGAGGTGTTAGCGGACTTAGCTGTTGATACAGGAGATGATCGTTTTTGGAGCTTGTCTAAGCAATTTCATCATGAAGAAGTACTTAATCCTCTCGCGAATGGCTTGGATCAGTTAGCTGGTAGCCATGCTAATACACAAATTCCTAAAATAGTAGGGGCTGCTAGGCAGTACGAGGTCTCACAAAATGAATCGTATCGCAAAATTGCAGAGTTTTTCTGGGAGCAAGTGACCAAGCACCATTCCTATGTGATCGGTGGAAATAGTATGAACGAACATTTTGGAGAGCCAGGCAAGTTAAATGATCGACTTGGTGCTTTTACGTGTGAAACTTGTAATTCCTATAACATGCTTAAACTTACGAAACATCTTTTTCAATGGAATCCTTTGGCGATTCAGGGGGATTTTTATGAGCGGGTTTTATACAATCATATACTAGCTTCACAGCATCCGACAGAAGGAACGGTTACGTATTTTGTCTCTCTCGATATGGGTGGTCACAAAGTGTATAATTCGAAATTTAATGATTTCACCTGTTGTGTTGGGTCAGGGATGGAAAATCACTCAAGTTACGGGAACAATATTTATTTTTATGGAGAAAATTCATTATTCATTAATCAGTACGTTCCATCGAAACTTGATTGGAAGGAGATGGGGGTCACTCTTGAGCAGTCGACTGATTATCCTGAAAATGGGAAGGTGACTATAACAATCGATAGTGAGGATTCGAAGGATTTCGCTCTTTCCGTTCGTTATCCGTATTGGGCAGAACAAGGACTGTGTGTCTATGTTAACGGGGAAATATACCTTCATAACAATGAGCCATCAAGTTTTGTTACCATTACACGAACTTGGCAACAAGGAGACACCATTGAATTAGTTATGCCCATGACCTTGCGAGTAGAAAAAATGAACGATAACCCGAATCGAATTGCCTTTATGAGTGGTCCTCTTGTGTTGGCAGGGGATCTAGGTCCGATTAATGAGGAAGGACAATCGAAAGATTTGCTGTTTACACCTGTGCTTGTGACCGATCATCCTACAATCACGAATTATTTACATCCAGACACTGAAAAAAATCATCAGTATGGTATGAAAGAAATTGGTCATCCACGAAATGTAGAACTGTATCCTTTTTATTTAATGCATGACCGTAGTACAACCGTATATTGGGATGTTTTTTCGTTGAAGGAGTGGGAGAAGACGGAACACGCTTATAAAACCTCTCTTGAAAAAGAACGTGAGCTTCAGCAAAAAACCGTTGATTTTTTTCAGCCAGGTGAGATGCAGCCAGAACGAGACCATGATTTCGAGGGCGAACATGTTGGATTAGGAGTAGAGTCGAATCGTAAGTACAGAGATACATGGCCAAGTGGTTATTTTTCCTTCTCATTAATGGTAGATTCCGAATCAACACAAGCATTAGTTGTTATGTATACAAAAGAAATAGAAACCAAGAAATCTTTTGATTTAAGTATAGATGGGTATCTTTTGAAAGATGGATTAATAGAATTAGAGGAATTGAACAAGTTTGTACTTGTACGGTATGAAATTCCTCATTCGGTAACAGAGAACAATACAAGTGTAAGAATCCAATTTAAGGCACATGAAGGCTGTAAAGTACCGAAAGTATTTGCTGTGCGTATGATAAAGAACTGATTTTTAAACAATTTTGTCAAATAAACTTTAATATTTTTTTATAAATACCATTGAAAAAATAAGGATAGGTGGTACAATCAAGTTAAAGGTTATGCGTACAAGTTGGGGAAAAAAGAATAAAAATAGTCAACTTGTAAGGTTGATTGTAAAGGATTACATATTTGGTCTCTATTTTCTTGTACGCACAACGTTATATTATAAAAGAAAAAATTACATTTTAATCCGATGATGGATATGTAAAAACAAATCTCGGATCATCTTTTTATCTTAATGTAAACGCATTCTTTCTAAGGGCAGGGTGATGTAAATGGGTAAGTATTCAATCGGTGTTGATTATGGAACACAGTCGGGAAGAGCGGTACTTGTCGAGATTGGAACAGGTAAGGAAGTAGCAACAGCTGTCAAACCTTATACGCATGGTGTGATGGATGAATTTTTACCAGATGGAACCACGAAGTTAGAGCACGATTGGGCACTTCAACATCCAACAGATTATTTAGAAGTTTTACAGATTACGATTCCAGAAGTATTAGAGAAAGCTCAAGTTTCACCTGAAGATGTAGTTGGTTTGGGAATAGACTTTACCGCTTGTACGGTATTACCAATTGATGAATTTGGAACACCGTTATGCTTAAACCCAGAATATCGTGCAAACCCACATAGTTATGTGAAGCTATGGAAACATCATGCGGCACAGGATGAAGCAAATCGTTTGAATGAAATGGCGGAACAACGTGGTGAGGCGTTCCTAAAGCGTTATGGTGGAAAGATTTCCTCTGAATGGATGATTCCAAAGGTATGGCAAATTTTAAATGAAGCACCAGATATATATGAAGCGGCCGATCAAATTCTAGAAGCAACAGACTGGGTCATTTACCAGTTAACAGGTGAAATTAACCGTAATAGTTGTACGGCTGGATATAAAGCGATCTGGAATAAGCAAGAAGGGTATCCGTCGAAGGATTTCTTTAAAGCACTAGATCCTCGGTTAGAAAATGTAGTGGAAGAAAAGCTATCTACTAAAATAGTTCCAATTGGAGCTAAGGCGGGAGAAATTACGGAAGCTGCAGCAAAGCTTACAGGATTAAAGCCTGGCACGGCTGTAGCAGTTGCAAACGTAGATGCACACGTGGCCGTGCCAGCTGTAGGAATCACGGAAGCTGGCAAACTATTAATGATCATGGGAACGTCAACTTGTCATATTTTACTAGGAGAAGAAGAAAAAATTGTCCCAGGTATGTGTGGGGTAGTTGAGGATGGTGTTTTGCCTGGGTTTATGGGATATGAAGCTGGTCAATCTTGTGTGGGTGACCATTTTGAGTGGTTTACAGAAAACTGTGTACCTGAAAGCTATCAGGATGAGGCAAAAGCAAAAGGAGTGAATATCCACCAGTTGCTAACAGAAAAGGCTAGCCGGCTGAAAGTGGGTCAAAGTGGACTACTTGCTCTAGATTGGTGGAATGGAAATCGTTCAACTCTTGTTGATGCTGACTTAACAGGTGTTCTATTAGGAGCAACCCTTCTAACAAAGCCTGAAGAAATCTACCGTGCGTTAATTGAAGCAACGGCGTATGGAACTAGAATGATCGTGGAGACATTTAGAGAAAATGGTGTACCAGTGAATGAAGTATATGCTGCTGGTGGAATTGCTGAGAAAAACTCATTGATGATGCAAATTTATTCTGATGTGTTAAATATGGATATTAAAATCTCTGCATCCTCTCAGACACCTGCACTTGGTTCAGCGATGTTTGGAGCCGTTGCAGCTGGAAAAGAGCGTGGCGGTTACGACACCATTACTGATGCTGCGAAGGAAATGGGAAGTGTGAAGGATGAGTTTTACCAACCAAAGCTTGAGAATGCAGCTGTTTATAATATGTTATACAGCGAGTATGCTCGCCTTTATGACTACTTTGGCCGTGGAGAGAATAATGTCATGAAGACATTAAAAAAACTTAAGAATGCTAGTTCCTCAGAAATGAAGGAGGAAACCGTATGCTAGAACAACTGAAGCAAGAGGTGTTACAGGCCAATCTAGATCTTCCTAAGCACGGCTTAGTGACATTTACATGGGGAAATGTGAGTGGAATTGATCGAGATGAAAATCTAGTGGTCATTAAACCAAGTGGTATACCGTACGAGGAGTTAAAAGTAGAAGATCTTGTAGTCGTTGATCTAGAAGGAACTATCGTGGAAGGAAATTTACGACCTTCTTCAGATACTCCAACTCATCTTGCACTGTATCGCGCGTTTCCTTCCATTGGGGGAATTGTTCATACTCACTCCCCTTGGGCAACAAGTTGGGCTCAAGCAGGCCGTTGTATCCCGGCATTAGGAACAACACATGCAGATTACTTTTACGGAGAAATTCCATGTACAAGAGAGATGACAAAAGAAGAAATTGATCGTGCTTACGAGTTGGAAACTGGAAATGTGATCATCGAGACCTTCGCAGTCGGAGGAATCGATCCAGTTGCCATTCCAGGGGTACTAGTGGCAAACCATGCACCGTTTAGCTGGGGGAAGGATGCACACCAAGCGGTACATAATGCAGTGGTTCTTGAGGAAGTGGCAAAAATGGCACTGCAAGCGTATCAGTTAAACCCAGGTGTTCGCCCGATTGCACAAGCAATCCTAGATAAACACTATTTACGTAAGCATGGTGCAAAGGCATATTACGGACAAAAATAACATTACTTGTACGTATAACTTGTTTATTTCTATGATTCTACCAATACATTTTCTATTTAGGGGGATTTACCTTGTTAACGACAAAAGCTTATGAATTTTGGTTTATAACAGGAAGCCAATTATTGTACGGAGAAGAAGTATTAAAAGCAGTGGAGAGTAACTCACGTGCAATTGTAGAAGGATTGGATGCAGATGCTCCTTACAAACTAGTATTTAAATCCGTAGTTAAAGATGCAGATGCTATCCGTAAAGTAATGCTAGAAGCAAATGCGGACGATAATTGTGCAGGGATTATCACTTGGATGCACACATTCTCTCCTTCAAAAATGTGGATTGCAGGGTTGTCAGCACTACAAAAGCCATTCCTACATCTTGCAACACAGTTTAACCGCGACATCCCTTGGGATTCAATTGATATGGATTTCATGAACTTAAACCAATCAGCACATGGTGACCGTGAGCATGGATTTATTACAAGTAGATTAAATGTTAAGCGTAAGGTTGTTGTAGGCCACTGGGAAAACCAAGAGGTAAAAGAACGCGTAGGAAGCTGGATGAGAACGGCTGTAGCTCATTCAGAAAGCAAAATCCTGAAGGTTGCACGCTTCGGTGACAATATGCGTCAAGTGGCAGTTACTGAAGGTGACAAGGTTGAGGCACAAATTAAATTTGGTTGGACAGTGAATGGATATGGTGTAGGTGACCTTGTTCAACGAATGAATGATGTTTCTGAACAAGAACTTGACCAGCTAATGGCTGAATATGAAGAAAAATATACAATCGTTCCAGAGGGATTAACGGATGGGCCCGTTAGAGAATCTATTCGTTACCAAGCTAGAATTGAACTTGGAATGAAGGCATTCTTAGAAGAAGGTGGTTATTCAGCATTCACGACTACTTTTGAAGATCTTCATGGTATGCGTCAGCTACCAGGCTTAGCTGTTCAACGATTAATGGAACAAGGTTACGGCTTTGCTGGAGAAGGAGATTGGAAAACAGCTGCATTGGTACGTTTAATGAAGATTATTGCTGGTAATGAGCAAACGTCATTCATGGAAGATTACACATACCACTTTGAGCCAGGAAATGAAATGGTCCTTGGTGCGCATATGCTAGAAGTTTGCCCAACGATTTCTGCTACACGTCCAAAGATCGAAGTTCATCCACTAGGTATTGGTGGGAAGGAAGATCCTGCAAGAATCGTGTTTGATGGAATGGGTGGTTTTGCACTAAATGCTTCCATTATCGACCTAGGACATCGTTTCCGTCTACTAGTTAATGAAGTGGATGCGGTTCAACCAGAAAAAGAAATGCCTAATCTTCCAGTTGCTCGTGTTCTATGGAAGACTCAACCTTCTTTAAGCCAAGCGGTTGAAAACTGGATTCAAGCGGGTGGAGCTCACCATACTTGTTACTCTTACAAAGTAACAACAGAACAATTAAGAGACTTTGCTGAGCTAACAGGAATTGAAATGGTTGTTATTAATAACGATACAAAAACAAATGATTTTAACAATGAATTGCGCTGGAACGAAGTTATATACCGATAAAATCTAATAAATCTAGGTGGGGCTATTAGAAATAATAGCCCCCAATTGTAAGAAAGAGGAGGAACACCCCTTGAATAAAACAGTTGATAAACAAACAGTGGAGCATGTAGCCGTCAATGCGATTCGTACACTAGCCATTGACGCAATCGAAAAAGCGAAATCCGGACACCCGGGAATGCCAATGGGAATGGCTCCTACAGGTCATGTGCTATGGTCAAAGGTTATGAATCACAACCCAGCCAACCCTACATGGTTTAATCGTGACCGTTTTGTCCTATCGGCAGGACACGGATCAATGCTGTTATATAGTCTTTTACACTTAAGTGGCTATGATGTTTCCTTGGACGATCTTAAGCAATTTAGACAGTGGGGTAGCAAAACACCTGGTCACCCTGAGTTTGGCCACACACCAGGAATAGATGCAACAACAGGTCCATTAGGCCAAGGAATTGCGATGGGTGTAGGAATGGCAATGGCGGAAGCTCACTTATCTTCTGTTTATAACCGGGAAGGCTTCTCGCTAGTTAACCACTATACATATGCCATTTGTGGCGACGGTGATTTAATGGAAGGTGTTTCAGCCGAAGCAGCTTCTCTTGCTGGACATTTAAAGCTTGGTAAATTAGTTGTTATCTACGATTCAAACAATATTACATTAGATGGAGAGGCGCATCTATCATTCTCCGAAGATGTTCAAAAAAGATTTGAAGCGTATGGCTGGCGGGTCCTTCGAGTAGAAGAAGAGAATAATCTAGAGGCGATTGAACTAGCCTTATTAGAAGCAAAAAAAGATACGACTCAACCTACCTTAATTGAAATAAAGACAACATTAGGTTACGGAAGTCCGAATAAAGGTGGGAAGTCTGGGCATCAAGGTACGCATGGATCTCCACTTGGAGTAGAGGAAGTCAAATTAACGAAGGAAAATTTAGGCTGGCCACAGGAAGATTTCTTTGTTCCTGAAGAAGTAAGGGAATATTGGCTTGAGGTGAAAAATCGTGGAATCGCAGCTAATCAAGAATGGGATGCTTTATTGAATCAATATAAGGAAGCTTATCCTGAACTAGCGGAGCACCTGGATCGAGACTTAAGAGGAGAGCTTCCAGAAGGTTGGGATCTAAACGTCCCGGTGTATGAAAAAGGTACTTCCGTTTCAACACGAATTGCTTCTGGTCAGGTGTTAAATGGATTAGCCGAAAGAATACCAAATGTATTTGGTGGATCGGCTGACTTAGAGTCGTCGACCATGACACATTTAAAGGACATGGGGAAATTTTCAAGCGAAAGTTATGAAGGTCGCAATGTGTATTTTGGTGTTAGAGAGTTCGCGATGGGAGCGGCTGTGAATGGAATGGCACTGCACGGAGGAGTAAGACCTTTTGGTTCTACCTTCTTTGTTTTCTCAGACTACTTAAAACCAGCCATTCGCCTATCCGCTCTTATGAACATTCCTGCTATTTTTGTATTTACACATGATAGTATTTTTGTAGGGGAAGATGGCCCAACCCATGAGCCAATTGAGCAGTTATCTGCACTTAGAGGAATCCCTAATGTAACAGTCCTTCGACCGGCGGATGCAAATGAAACAGCTGCCGCATGGAAATACGCTGTACGAAATCAAGAGGGACCAGTCGTACTAGTGTTAACTAGACAAAACTTAACGGTTCATATTGATGCACAAACGGCTAATGAAGAAGTAGCAAAGGGAGCTTATATTGTAGCAGACTCTGATTCAGCACCGGTTGTACAACTGATCACAACTGGGTCGGAGTTAGATTTAGCGCTTCAAGTTAAGGCTGAGTTAGATAAAGAAGGAACAGCTGCTCGAGTGATTAGCATGCCTTCATGGGAATTATTCAATAAACAAACAAAGCAATATCAACAAGCTGTATTATCACCTGAAAGTAAGTTAGATGTAGCCATTGAACTTGGTTCTCCATTAGGTTGGGCACAGTATGTTGGCAGAGACGGGCTGATCGTTGGAATTCCAACGTTCGGAGCTTCAGCACCAGGTGGGAAAATTGCGATGGAATATGGTTTTACAGTAGAAAGTATTATGAAAAAAATTAAGGAACGCCTTTAGGAGGTCGAACTCATGAGTAATCGTGTAATTGTTAATGCAGACGTAACAAAAGGGAAAATTAATAAAAATATCTATGGCCATTTTGCTGAGCATCTTGGCAGATGTATATATGAAGGAATTTGGGTAGGAGAAGATTCTTCGATTCCCAATACAAAAGGAATTCGGAACGATGTATTAGCAGCGCTTAAGCAATTAAAGGTTCCGGTTCTTCGCTGGCCAGGTGGTTGCTTTGCTGATGAATACCACTGGAAAGACGGGATTGGTCCTAAGGAAAACCGGAAGCGTATGGTGAACACGCATTGGGGTGGAGTGGTCGAAAACAATCACTTCGGAACGCACGAATTTATGCTTCTTTGTGAATTACTAGATTGTGAGCCTTACATTTGTGGAAACGTGGGTAGCGGAACCGTTCAAGAAATGTCCGAGTGGGTTGAGTATATGACATTTGAAGGCGAATCACCAATGGCAAACTGGCGTCGTGAAAATGGAAGAGATGAGCCTTGGAACATGAAGTATTTTGGTGTCGGCAATGAAAACTGGGGCTGTGGCGGTAACATGCGACCAGAATACTATGCGGATCTGTATCGTCGTTATCAAACGTACGTCCGAAACTATGGCCAAAACAAAATTTATAAAATTGCTGGTGGTGCCAACGTAGATGACTACAATTGGACCGAAGTATTAATGAAAAATGCTCATTGGTTAATGGACGGCTTAAGTCTTCACTATTACACCATTCCTGGTGACTTTTGGCTAGGAAAGGGATCAGCTACTGATTTCCCTGAAGATGAGTGGTTCATTACGATGAAAAAAGCTCTTCATATGAACACATTAATTTCAAAGCATAGCACCATTATGGATAAGTACGATCCTGATAAGCGGATTGGCATGATCATTGATGAGTGGGGAACTTGGTTTGATGTTGAACCAGGAACAAATCCAGGCTTCTTATATCAGCAAAATACGATTCGTGATGCATTAGTGGCTGGCTTGCATTTTAATATCTTCCATGAACATAACGATCGTGTTCAAATGACGAATATTGCTCAAACCGTAAACGTATTACAAGCCATGATTTTAACGGAAGGGGAAAAGATGATTCTTACTCCAACATATCATGTATTTGATATGTACAAAGTTCACCAAGATGCTGAGCGTATCGCTGTAGATTCAATATTCGGTGAGTATGAGTACAACGGAGAAAAGCTTCCACAAGTAACCGCTTCTGCTTCTAAAAATGCAGAGGGAACCATTCATGTGAGCTTATGTAATATTGATCATCAAAACGAATCTGTTCTAGAACTTGACCTTCGTGGAGTGAATGCTGGAACTTCAAAGGTAAAAGGCACCATTTTAACGGCAACAAGCATGAACGCTCACAATACCTTTGAGCAACCTGAAGTGGTGAGACCAGTAGAATTTACAAGCTTTACAGTGGAAAACAACAAGTTATCTATCAAGTTACCTCCAATGAGTGTGGTTACTTTATCCGTAGAATAGGCGGGTGGAAGGTATGAACGGGAAAAGCTTATGTAAAGGCTGCGTAGAAAGCGTGATTGTCACTGAAGAAGTGATAGAGGAACTGATAAAAGAAATGGAAGAACAGCCTAGCCTAATCGTTTCTGAAGAAGTCTATCAAGAGCGATTAACAGTTTGTGAAGGCTGTTCATCATTGCAATATGGAACTACTTGTGCTCATAGCGGATGTATTGTCCGCTATCGAGCTAAGTTTAAAAACAAAAGCTGTCCTTCTGCTGGGAAGCCAAAATGGGAAAAAGTTAGCTAAATAGATTAGGAGAGCATACAAAACCCGATACTCTGTATGGAATCAGAAAGGAATAGATCACATGAAAAATCAGGCGAAAATGATTTTAGAAAAAGACTTTAAAATCTCTGAAATTGACAATCGAATTTATGGATCTTTTATTGAGCATCTAGGACGTGCGGTGTACGGGGGCATCTATGAACCAGGTCATCCTACTGCTGATGAACATGGATTTCGGCACGATGTAATCGACATGGTGAAGGAGCTGCAAGTCCCTCTTGTCCGTTATCCAGGTGGAAACTTTGTTTCCGGATATAACTGGGAGGATGGCGTTGGTCCAGTAGAACAACGTCCAAGAAGATTAGATCTAGCTTGGCGTACAACGGAGACAAATGAAATGGGAACAAACGAATTTATGCAGTGGGCAAAACTAGTGAACGCAGAAGTAAATATGGCGGTAAACCTTGGGACACGTGGAATTGATGCTGCAAGAAATTTAGTAGAATATTGTAATCACCCAGGTGGTTCTTATTATAGTGATCTCAGAATCTCTCACGGTTATAAAGAGGCTCATAAAATTAAGACGTGGTGCCTAGGAAACGAAATGGATGGCCCGTGGCAAATTGGACATAAGACAGCAGCTGAGTACGGACGTCTTGCCCAAGAAACGGCGAAAGCAATGAAGTGGGTAGACCCAACGATTGAGCTAGTGGCATGTGGAAGCTCTCATCGTAAAATGCCAACTTTTGCTGATTGGGAAGCGACTGTTCTTGATTTCACCTATGACCATGTAGAGTTTATCTCTCTTCACCAATACTATGGTAACCGTGATAATGATATTTCTAATTACTTAGCATTGTCATTAGAAATGGACGACTTTATTCGTTCAGTCATTTCGATTGCAGACTATATTAAAGCGAAGAAACATAGCAAGAAGAAAATTCACTTGGCGTTTGATGAGTGGAATGTATGGTATCACAGCAACGAGGCAGATAAACAAATAGAACCATGGAGTATTGCACCTCCGCAACTTGAAGATATTTATAATTTTGAAGATGCCCTTCTAGTAGGCTGTATGTTAATTACTATGCTAAAGCATGCAGACCGATTAAAAATTGCTTGTTTGGCTCAGTTAGTCAATGTTATTGCTCCAATTATGACAGAAGGCAACGGAGTAGCGTGGAAACAAACCATCTTCTATCCATATATGCACACATCTGTATATGGTCGAGGTGTAGCCTTAAACCCTATCATTTCAAGTTCAAAATATGATAGTAAAGATTTCACAGATGTACCATTCCTTGAGTCAACAGCAGTGTATAATGAAGAAAATGAAACATTAACGATTTTTGCTGTCAACCGTCACCTTGAAGAAGGACTATATTTAGAAGTAGATATCCGTAACTTTGAGGGCTACGAAGTGATTGAGCATATCGTATTAGAGAATGATGACATCAAACAGACGAACTCAGCACAGGGGACACCTGTTGCTCCGCACTCTAATGGAAATGCAAAACATGAGAACGGTGGAGTGAAAGCGCTATTACCGAAGTTATCTTGGAATGTCATCCGTCTAGCAAAGCAAAAATAAGCGTGAGTTCCCATATCATCCTTGTGGTGATATGGAATCATTTATATTCATCGTTTTTAGGAAAGGTTGGACGAAAATGAAGGTCAATCAGGAATACTTTGGACAAATCAATGGAACAACCGTTGATACATACACACTTGTAAATGATGGAGGAATGAGCGTCAGCTGTATTACTTTAGGATGTATTATCACAAAGATCATCACTCCCGATCGAAATGGAGTGATGGAAAACGTAGTGATTGGTTATGACTCCATCGATGAATATCTATCAGACTCGTATTATTTAGGAGCAGTTATTGGTAGATTTGCTGGACGCATAGCAGGAGCTTCCTTTGAATTAGACGGCAAAACCTTTTCCTTAGCCAAAAATAATAATGGGAATCATCTTCATGGTGGAACTAAGGGTTTTGACAAGGTCATATGGGATGCTGAGATCCTTGAAAGGGAAGAAGAAATAGGGGTACAGTTCTCCTACCTAAGTCCGGATGGAGAAGAAGGGTACCCAGGCAATCTGAAGCTAACCGTTACCTACTTGTTAAACAATAATAATGAATTGACGATTAGCTATGAAGCGGTATCTGACAAGAAGACCATTTTAAACCTGACTAACCATTCCTATTTTAATTTAAGTGGGAATTTAAAACGTGATACATTGGATCACTCTCTATATATAAAAAGTAGTAAATACCTTGAATTAAACGATGAACTTCTGCCGATACAGACAGCAGATGTGAAGAATACCCCGTTTGATTTTACAGCTGGACGTGTCATACGAGAAGGAGCAGAATCCTACCATCCGCAAAATAAACTAGCTGGTGAAGGGTATGACCATCCATTTTTATTAGACTCACGTCATGATGAAGAAATTGTACTAAAGGATGAAGAAAGTGGTCGAAAGTTAACGATTGAAACGGATGAAGTGGCTGTGGTTTTGTATTCTGGTACCCAAATCAAAGCAGAAGGGGAGATCCGAGGTGTTTCCGCTCGAAAGTATCTTGGCCTTTGCTTAGAAACTCAAGGGTTACCTGATGCTATTCATCATCCAGAGTTTCCTAGCTGTGTGATTGAGAAGGACCAGCCGTTTACATCTACTACTACCTATATGTTCGGTACGATTTAAAAAGCAATAGGAAAAGGAGGAGTACCAAAGTGGAGAATTATATAGCAGACGTTATGACTTTAAGCCAACAATGTGACTGTGGAAATCATCATAATGTGATTCCAATTGAAGCGATAAAGATTGGAAATGAAGCTCTGAAAGAGGCCGCTCAATTTATCCAAAGAAAAGCTTATCAAAAAGTGGTCATTGTGGCAGATGCACAAACGTATAAGGCTGGAGTCGAAAAGTTCGCTGAACACTTAAAAGAAAAGAATATTGCTTTTTCAGTAACGATTTTAAAACCCGACGAAAATAATGATGTCGTTGCCGATGAAAAATGCCTTGTTCAGGCGTTACTTGACATTCCGACAGAAGCTGATGTTCTCATCGCTTTCGGGGCGGGAACGATTCATGACATCACACGTTTTTGTGCGACAAAGCTAAAAATTCCGTTTATCTCCGTACCATCTGCTCCTTCAGTTGATGGGTTCACGTCATTAGGTGCTCCTCTCATCGTTCGCGGAGTAAAAACGACCTTTCAGATGAGTTCGCCTATTGCAGTTTTTGCTGATTTAACAATTCTGCAGTCTGCTCCAAGAGAAATGATTGCAGCAGGGTTTGGCGATATGATGGCTAAATATACTTCTCTAGCTGACTGGAAACTTGGTCACATAGCGGTTGGGGAACCATATTGCCCTCTATCGGCACAAATCACTAGAGATGCCCTAGAGAATTGTGTGGAACATGCCGAGGAAATTGAAGCGGGAGGTCAGTTGGGTGTTCGGATTTTAATTGAGGCGCTTATCAAGTCTGGATTAGCGATGCTTTTATTTGGGCAATCTCACCCAGCTTCTGGTGGAGAGCATCATCTATCTCACTACTGGGAAATGGAGTTTTTAAAACTAGGCCGTCCTGCCGTTCTTCATGGAGCAAAGGTATCTGTTGCTACTTTATTATTAGCTGATATTTATAAACGCAAATTTCTAGAGCTTATTACAGAAGAAAAGAATATGGAGAATTTAGATGATCCATTCATAGTTAAAAATATCCAAGAGCATCTTCCAGTGATCCAATCTATTTATGAAGAAATCCCTCAGCCAGAGAGGCTTCGGGAGATATTAGAAAAGTTAAATGGTGCAGTTTCTCCCGTAGAGCTTGGAATCAGTGAAGAGTTAGTGAATAGAAGCTTACAAGAAGCACACCACCTCCGTAACCGCTTTACAGCATTGAAATTTTTGAATGAAGTGGCAAAAGTGAGTCCTCAATCTGTTTAATAAGGAAAGGTGAAGACCATGCAAAAGGTAGAAACATTAAACAATCCAATATTGTTACAACGAGCAGACCCATGGGTGTATAAGCATACAGACGGCTATTATTATTTCACTGCTTCTGTTCCTGAATTTGATTTAATTGAGTTAAGAAGGGCAGAAACCATCCAAGAACTAGGAGAAGCAGAACCGGTTGTTGCTTGGCGAAAATACGAATCAGGACCAATGAGTGCAAATATTTGGGCACCGGAGCTTCATTACATTGATGGAAAATGGTATATCTACTTTGCAGCGGCACGAGCAGATGATATTTTTGACCACCGCATGTATGTCCTTGAAAATGATTCAGCGAATCCTTTAGAGGGTGAGTGGGTAGAAAAAGGCCAAGTGAAAACCGATTGGGAATCCTTTTCTCTTGATGCAACCACCTTCGAACATAAAGGGGAGAGATACTATGTATGGGCACAACGCGATCCAAACATTTTAGGAAACTCTAACCTATATATAGCCAAAATGGTGAGCCCTTGGGAAATTGAAGGTCCTCAAGTGATGATTACACAACCAGAATATGACTGGGAAACCATCGGATTTTTAGTGAATGAGGGAGCAGCTGTATTAAAGAGAAACGGTAAGATTTTTATATCTTACTCAGCGAGCAAAACCGATTTTAATTATTGCATGGGTCTTTTAACGGCAGATGAGGATAGTGATTTGCTCGACACTAAGTCTTGGAAAAAAACGGATAAGCCCGTTTTCCAAACAAGTGAAGAAAATGGCCAGTATGGGCCAGGTCATAATAGTTTTACCGTATCCGAAGATGGTACAGAGGATATTCTGATTTACCATGCTCGTAACTACAAAGAAATTGAAGGAGATCCACTGTGGGATCATAATCGCCATACACGTGCGCAGGTATTTACATGGAATGAAGATGGAACACCAAATTTTGGCGTACCTGTAAGGGATGCGAAATAGAAGAAATCGGAGGAGTCCATGATGGTGAAAACAGAAGATAAAAATCTAATTTTAGAACAAAGAGCCGATCCTTGGATCTACAAGCATACTGATGGATATTATTATTTTACCGCATCTGTCCCTGAATACGATCACATTGAGGTTCGTCGTTCAAAGACATTACATGGAATTGCAGAGGCAGAACCAGTTGTAGCATGGAGAAAGCATGAGACTGGGCCAATGAGTTCATTAATATGGGCACCGGAGCTTCATTTTATTAACGGAAACTGGTATATCTACTTTGCAGCTGCTAAGTCAAAAGAAATTATCAACGGTTTGTTTGATCACCGTATGTTTGTTATTGAAAATAAGTCTACTAACCCATTAGAAGGTACATGGGAGGAAAAAGGACAAATTAAAACCGATTGGGAATCCTTTGCATTAGATGCGACATCCTTTGAGCATCATGGGCAGCAATACTTAGTTTGGGCACAGAAAGATCCTAATATAAGAGGAAACTCTAATCTGTATATCGCTCCTTTAGAAAATCCTTGGACCATCAAAAGTCCTCAGGTGATGATCACCAAACCAGAGTTTGACTGGGAAACGATTGGCTTTTGGGTAAACGAAGGTGCTGCTGTGATTAAAAGAAATGGTCGTGTGTTCATTTCTTATTCAGGAAGTGCAACAGATGAAAACTACTGCATGGGATTGATTTCAGCAGATGAAACTAGTGATCTATTAGATCCTAACTCCTGGACGAAATCGGATAAGCCCGTATTTCAAACGAACCGTGAAGCGGGACAATATGGTCCAGGGCATAATAGCTTTACGGTTTCAGAAGATGGATCTCAAGATATTCTTGTTTATCATGCACGAACATATACAGAGATTGTGGGAGATCCATTGTACGATCCGAATCGACATACACGAGCTCAAGTGTTTACGTGGAAAGAAGATGGTACTCCATATTTTGGAAAACCGGAGTGATCTTTATAAGGATATAAGGAAGAAATTCATATCAACCTTTGATATGGATTTTTTCTTTGACCTAAAATTATAACAGAAGAAGGGTTAACTATGGGAAAAACAAGATCATCTAATGAACCACATAAACTCACCTTACGAGCCATCACTTGGCCGATTTTTATTGAATTATTTTTACAGACGATCATGGGAAGTACAGACACCATCATGCTTGCCCATATTTCAGATGATGCGGTAGCAGCAGTGGGTGTCGCGAATCAATTAGTTTTCTTTGCGATTTTAATTTTTGCCTTTACTTCAACAGGGACAGCGGTTCTGATATCCCAGTACTTAGGGGCAGGAATGAGGTTAGAGGCAAAGGAGACCGCGGGTATTTCTATTACGATTAATTTATTTATCGGTCTTGTGGTAAGTGCGCTGATGTTTATTTTCCAAGGGCCACTGCTCGACCTCTTCAAGCTCGAAGAACACTTAGCATCTATTGGTCATTCTTACCTTTCCATTGTAGGTGCCACTTTGTTCTTACAAGCCTTGCTTGTCACCGTGTCGTCTATTTTACGAGCTTATGGGTTTACGAGAGATGCGATGTTTGTATCTCTAATCATGAATATCATCCATTTAATCGGAAATGCATTAGTAATTTACGGTTTGTTCGGCCTGCCTGTATTTGGGGTTGAGGGAGTAGCAATCTCAACTGCGATAAGTAGAGCGATTGCGCTAGTTATTGCTCTTTATCTGATGTATAAAAGACTTCCAATCAAAGTCGAGCTTCACGATTATATCCATTTTGACATATCAAAGGTCAAAAAGATTCTGCGAATAGGGGTACCTGCCGCCAGCGAGCAGTTATGCTATAACACCAGTCAAATGGCGATTACCGCTATTACTGCCTTAATGGGAGCTGCGGCTTTAACGACTCGAGTCTACACCTGGAACATTATGACGTTCATCTTGTTGTTCGGACTCGCAATGGGACAAGGAACTCAAATCTTAATCGGTTATCGTGTGGGTGCCGGTGACTTTGACGGAGCGTATCGCCAACTTCTTAAAAGCTTAAAATCTAGCTTTATAATCACCATCTTGATTGCGGTCTTTGTTGCGGTGTTCCGAGTTCCGTTAATGAGCATCTTTACGGATAACAAGGAGATTATTCATATTGGTAGTCAACTGTTGTTGCTTTGTTTAATCCTTGAACCGGGAAGAACGTTTAATCTATTAGTGGTCAATGCACTTCGGGCCACCGGCGATGCGACTTTCTCCGTAAAAATGGGAGTTCTGTCCATGTGGGTAATCGGTGTACCCGTCGCATATGTCCTTGGCATCCACTTCGGATTAGGACTCTATGGGGTCTGGATCGCCTTTATTGTTGACGAGTGGCTGAGAGGAATTGTGATGTATTTTAGATGGAGAAGCAGAGTGTGGGAGAAAAAGGTGCTTGTTGTGAAGGAAGAAGTGGCTAGTTTATAAGTATCGTAGAACTCAGGAATCCCTGGGTTCTTTTTTATAAAATCTTCTCTACCTAGATAAGATGAATCTTTGCGTCTATTCATGAATAGCATATAGGCAGATAAAGCATTCGTTTAATGGAGGAGTGTTTATGCAACTTTTTTACACGGTCCGCCCTGGGGATACACTTTTTCAAATTGCTAGTCGATGGAAGCTTTCCTACGAATCTCTTGCTGCCGCTAATAATATACAGCCACCCTATACGATTTATGTTGGTCAGCAACTATCTGTGCCACCGGGAGTGAATAGAGTTCGGGTAAAATCAGGTGATACCATTTTTAACATAGCTCAAACATTTGGTGTGCCACAATCTGTTATTATTCAAGCAAATCAGATTCAGCCGCCCTATACGATTCAAGTGGGGCAATTGCTAACGGTACCTCCCGGGAATCCATTCTATGTCGTTCAGCTTGGAGATACATTGTTTCAAATTGCAAACAAATACAACGTCACCACAAGGGGACAAAGTAACTATGAGCTGATACGACAGGTCAACCAACTTCCAAACTACAATCTTGCACCAGGAATGCGATTAAAAATTCCTTATGCTCCACCTGGGGATCTTGGTATGATTGCGTATACTTCTAATCGTGGTGGTAGCTACGACCTTTGGGTGTATAATCTTCGAAACGGGCAAAATATTCAGCTTACTAATGGATTAGGAGAATCCTATACTACTCCATTTTGGTCACCGGATAGTACCAAGATTGCTTTTGTAGGAAAAAATGGTGTCTTGTTCATCCTCGATGCAGGGGATGGGAGCACCTCTAGGATTGACCAATTCACTGAAGGAGAAGGGATCATCTTAGATTGGTCACCAGACAGTCAAAGGCTTGCTTATGTTAAAAATAATCAAATCATCTTATATCGAGTGTCTACCTTTCAGGTTCAACGAATAGAAGCAGTAAATGCGACCGATGTTCAGTGGTTTCCAAATGGGCGCGAGCTCCTTTATCAAGCTCCTGATGAATTGGGTGTTAGTCAGCTTTATCTTATTGCTACGGATGGTACCGACAAACAGCAAATGACTGAAAACACGGGTGGAAGATTAAACAATGTTCGCTTATCTCCGAATGGTTTATATGCCTTATACACGAGTCCGGGTGTGAGTATTTCTATTATCTATACGATCGAACTTTCAAGTGGACAGATTTTCGAGGTGAAGGGAGGCCCGCTTGCGAAAAATTATTATCCCGTATGGTCATCAGATTCCTCGACAATTGCTTATAGTGCGACAGCCTTTGAAGATGTAGGCTATTTCTCATTGATTCGTACCACAGGTAGGAAAGGAGAAAATGACCGGACGGTAGCCATATCGTCTTGCTACGCAACCCCTGTTACTTGGTCGCCAGAATCACCAAAATTAGCTTATCTATCCGGGTGTAATGGAGAAGGAATAGGGAGAGAAATGTGGGTGCTAGATTTACGCCATCCCGTTCCGATAAAGATTGTGGACGGAGGACAAATTACCTCCTTACAATGGTCACCTGTTCCCATTTCATCTTTGAAAAAGACATTTACAAGTGATCGCTTTAACATCCAATTTCAATACCCGGCACACTGGAAGCAGGAGAGTGATGAAAGATATGAAGGTCCTGATGGATTTTTTCAAATAGCTGCCATATCTTCCGATGAACCCATTCACACCGTCTGTCAAAATGAAGCCTTCCACCAACTACTTCCATACGGTACCAAACCACTTATCCTACAGACAAACATACAAACTCAGGAGGCTTGCTATATCTTTCCTTCAGAAGATCAATCCCCTGAAATGAGAGGGCAAGCAGCACTGATTGTCCGATATCCAGAACCGATACAAATCGGAGAAACCTTCTATAATTATTTCATTCTATGGGCAGATCAAAATCATTTATATGAAATTAGCTCGACACTTACTTTTTTACGATAGTGATAGACTGTCTAATCAAAAAATCCTCATCTTTATACCAGATGAGGATTTATTGATTTCTAGTTTAAAATTGTGACTTTTATTTGTTTTACTCCAAAATTGATTGCATCCTGTTGAGAAGGAATAAAGACATCAATTTTATTTCCTTTTATGGCCCCGCCGGTATCTCCGGCGATAGCTTCACCGTATCCTTCCACATAAACCTTACTACCAAGTGGAATAATAGTAGGATCCACTGAAATGATTTTTGCATTTGGATTTTCTTTTAGGTTAATTCCTGTAGCGGTAATACCTGAACATCCCTCACATGAAGCTGTATAGGCAGTAGCTTCCATAATTAATTCCTTTGAAGCTGCTGTGTTTGTTGATGGAGCGCTTGCTGTGGAGGTACTTTCCTTTGACTCTTGTGCTTCAGGCTCCACTGAATTTTCAGTTATAGCCGTCTTAGAAGTATTAATATCTTCATAGATCAATAGGTTTAATCCAGGATGAATAAGGTCACTATGTAATTGGTTCCATTCTTTCATTTGTGAAACTGTTACTTGATGTTCTAAGGCTATGTCCCATAAAGTGTCCCCTTGCTTAACAGTATACTTTTTATGTTGAGCAATGGTTAGAACATCACCAGGGTGAATAAGGTCAGTAGTAAGATCATTCAACGTTTTAATATTTTCTACAGTTGTATTATTCACACGTGATAGATTCCAAAGGGTATCCCCTTTCTTTACCGTAATCGTAGAAGCTTGTACATTTGCACTTATCGATACTGTGAGTACAGTAACTGTTACACCTGAAATGATTTTTTTAAGCATCTATTACCCTCCATGTTCTTTGGTTACTAATTTTAAATTATCGTAACATATATTTTTCTGAGAAAAAGAACAGGGAGGTGTTAATTCGATTACGGCTATGGCATTTCTATTACAATAATATTTCTAATATTAATCAACAAATCTATTAAATAGAATAGGTGATAGCATCCATGATCTTTTGTTAACGACTAAAAATCTATATTTCGTTCTTGAACAATAGGGGAAGGTTTATTGAATAAGCTAACTCACAATTTTGGGTGTTAGCCTTTGTGGTGTATTTGCGTGGGTGTTGCTTAAGAAGGTATTAAATTGCAAGTGAAATTTATAGAACATAGTTGAAGGAGGGTGCATAAGGCAGGTGGAATGGTTAAAAGGTGCTGTACCATAGTACAACACCTAATTTTGCCGTTTCACTTTTTTGAAACCGCATACCATAGCTTTTTCAATTGGAATCAGGTTGTTTTTCTAACCATCCATGTTTAACCATAATGTTGTAAGAAAAAGCACCAGCCTCCATTGCATGAGTAAATACTTTAGAATAGTTTACGATTATATCCGTTCTGAAGCTGGAACCTAACGATGCACCATAATAAGTAAGAGCCGCATTAACTAAAAACCCTGCGTGAAACATAATCAATTTATCAGAAAATGGGCTTACAGTAGAATCAGTAATCTCAGTATCCCACTTCTCAGGGATTGGCAAATGATCCTGTTGTAAGATTGCGTCAAAGCTTTCAGCATCTTTCCCTGCTAATTTAACGTTTTTTAACATAAAATTTCGAACGTCTTCACGGACCACCACCTGACTAAAAGCCAAACTTAAAGAGCTGATAAATCCAGTTTTTGTTGAATTAAAGAAAAGGGTGCTGATTTCCGAGCTATTAAGTGGTCTTTTGTCTCCGATTAAATTAGAAATGAATCCTGGTGATTCCATAAACTGTACCTCATGAGGTGAAGGGATGGAAGGGACACTTGTATATTTTGGCTGATTTATTGCTAATTTCATTATTTTTTGGAACAATATCTTAGATGAAACTGTACAATCAAAAAAATAATTTTGAATGTCTTGCCGTTCCACGTTTGTAATAGCAAGGCTATATGCGGTTAACCCATGTATGGTCATAATATAGGAGTAAAAAAGTAAAAACTGGTCAGAAAACAAACGTGGGGCATTAACATTCACATCATTTTCTGTAAATCCAAGTGGGATTTGGAAATTAGCACTCTTTAAGAATTCAGTGATTTTCGTAATATGTCCTTCAGCTAACTGTAATGCGTTTTCTAATATGGGTTTTATCTCTTTGTCTTCAACAATATTAAGAAAATATTTGTAAACACAGATAGCCATACTATCACCCAAATATTGTAGCCAAAGAGCAGATACCTCTGCAGCAGTTAATGTGTTTGCTTTTGATTTGCCGAAGACACCCAAAGAAAATACCTCCAATGTTCCATTTGTTTTTCTGAGATTAATTTATGGCGGGTAATAAGTATACATTTATATTTGATGATTGCAGCTTTAATTTTTTTCACATTTGACTCCTAAGGCGTATTAAAAAAAGGTAGGGCTAATTCCCAAGTTTTTGGTTTATCTTATTAATTTTACGAATAATCGTAAGAGCAAATAAAAAAAGGGATCCAGTGAAAACACTTGTAAGAATTCCAGCTCCAATACCCATCTTTATAATTATATCGAGCTTCTTTTTGGTAGATGAAAACAATGATAATACCTCTTTCCTTTTTATGTTGGTATTAAGATTTTTACCAATCAGGGATTTATTATGTAAGTGGAGAGATTATTTCCTACATATTAATATCAAATTGTGAATTAATTCACTTAAGTAAAAGGGCAGGTTTATGGAATAAGAAATAAACTCTAGACAGAAATTGTACAGCAGAAAAAAGCCGAGAGCTGTAACCTCCCGACTCGCTTAACTTTTTTTAAGTGCCTT
>NZ_JBOCCY010000013.1:0-126756 GCF_050586445.1 Bacillus coreaensis | reverse complement strand
AGCGAAAAGGTCACACCCGTTCCCATACCGAACACGGAAGTTAAGCTTTTCAGCGCCGATGGTAGTTGAGGGTTTCCCTCTGTGAGAGTAGGACGTCGCTAGGCAATGAAAAAAGCACCTGGGTGGGTGCTTTTTTTGTTGTGTGTGTTTCTAATTGACTGTATGCTCGTATTTTTGTCTTTGAAGGTTAATTAGAAAGGCTCTATTTACCCTTAAGCAACTCTAGTTGCCTCAAATGGTCAATAGAAGGACTCTATCTGCCCGCTCTGTAATTATTCATTGAAAGGTAAGAGAAATAATAGGCGGAGTATTTCCGGCTAATGTATACAGAGGAAGCTTAAAAAGCAGAGATAAGCGGAGGAATTCCGGTTAACTGTTCTAAATAAGCCAAAATTCAAAAATTTGGATCAAATAAGCGAAAAAACTCCGCTTATTTTTAGGGAAATATGGGTATTTCCCAATTTAAACGGAATTTTTCCGTTTATTTTTCAAACTCAGTAAAATCAACATCAGTTTTATAACTGTACTCTGGCCATAAAATGCTTTATTTATAGGTACTTTGTAATATTCTTACATAACAAAAAGCCCTGCATTTTGCAGGACAAAATGTATAACAAATATAAGTGGATTTTCAAAATATTTTTATAAAAAGTGACAGGTATCAGAACCCGGGCTTTTTCCAACCAACCTCACCTAATGCTTCAAATGATACGGCAGTGTCGAAACAATCACATTTTTTCTATAAAGCAAGAAGGAACGAATCAACAGGCTGGATTGGTTGTGAAGCATATTATGCCAGCCTTTTTTCGGGATGAACTGTGGGATTAACACAGTTACCCGGTAGTTGGACTCACTTGCTTTATGCTCGACAGTGTCGACAAATTTGGTGAGTGGGTGAATAATGCTTCTATAATGAGAATGTAAGGTGACCAATCGTACGTCAGGCTGCCATTTTTTCCATTTTTCCTCAAAGCGTTTTTCTTCTTCCCGGTCAAAGGCTACATACACCGCAATGACCTGGCTTGCTGATAGTGATTTAGCATAGTTAATGGAATTCTCCACTACATGAGTAATGCCAGCCACTGGTACGATGATGACATTTCCTTCGATAGGAAGTGCGGCTTCACAAGTGGTGACACGAAGCTGATCCGCAATGTTCTCATAGTGCTTATGAATTTTATGAAAGATCAGTACAATCACTGGAATAAAAACAAGTACCGGCCATACCTGGCTGAACTTTGTGATAAAGAACATCATGGTAACTACGAAACTTATAAGCGCGCCAGTTGTATTAATCGCGAGCTTTGCTATCCAGCCGGTTGGCTTTTCGCGAATCCATTTTACCATCATTCCAGTTTGAGAAAGGGTAAATGGTATAAAGACACCAACAGCATATAATGGAATTAAATTTTCAGTATGACCATGAAAAGTAATAATTAACAAGATAGATGCAAAACCTAAAATCATAATTCCATTTGAATAGCCCAATCGATCGCCTCGAAGTGTAAACATACGAGGAATAAATTTATCATTGGCTAAGTTTACAGCTAATAAAGGGAACGCTGAGTATCCTGTATTTGCTGCTAGTATTAAGATTAACGCAGTGGTCCCTTGAATGAAGAAATACATAAAGCTTCGACCAAAGGTTTGGCTAGCAATTTGTGAGACGACGGTTTCTTCTACTTTTGGTGTAATGCCGTAATAATAAGCTAAAACGACAATTCCAGATAATAAAATCGCTAGCAATGTACCCATTAGTATGAGTGTCCTTGCTGCATTTTTTGGTGCAGGATCTTTAAAGTTTGGAATGGCATTTGATATGGCTTCGACACCTGTTAACGCAGAGCTACCTGATGCAAAGGCCTTAAGTAAAAGGAATAAGCTAATTCCTGCTACCGGTGTTCCAATGGGCGTATGCAGTTCAGGAGGTACCTGACCTGTCACCACCTTAAACAAACCCACTCCAATTAAGATAAATAAGGCTAGAACAAATAAATAAACGGGATAAGCAAGAATGGAGGCAGATTCGGTTACGCCTCTTAAGTTTAGAAGTGTTAAAAAGATAACAAATACAATCGCAATCTCCACATTATAGTCATGTAAAGCTGGGAAGGCTGAAGTAATTGCATCTGTACCTGCTGAAACACTTACAGCGACTGTTAAGATATAGTCTACCAATAAGGACCCTCCGGCCACTAGCCCTGGGTTTACTCCCAGATTGGTTTTAGATACCACATACGCACCACCACCGTGAGGGTAGGCATAAATGATTTGTCGGTAAGATAATATTAAGGCTGTTAATAAAAGAAGAACGCCAATTGCAATGGGAATAGAATACCAAAAAGCAATGGCTCCTATAGAAACGAGAACAATAAGGATTTGCTCTGGTCCATAGGCCACGGATGATAAAGCATCCGATGATAAAATCGCTAACGCTTTTGTTTTATTTAACTTTTGTTCACCTAACTGGTCAGACTTCAACGGTCTGCCAATAAGGAATCTCTTAATAGAAGAGATCATGTTTTACACCACCATCTAGCAAAATTTAATGAAAAAAATCCACAAAAAAAAGCCTACAAAGTCATCACGAAATAAGACTTGTAGACATTAGCAATTTTGCTCCACAAGCTCCACCTTCCTTCTCAAAAAACGCTTACGAGGTTAGCTGTCGGATTCGGGCCTCATGAGTAGCCCTACCTATGAAAAGGATTCACCCCAGGACGTTTTGGGTCCCCCGTACCAATGGTTTCAGCGATTTAAGAATATGAAACTTTGATTATCATACTCCCACCATATAAAAATGTAAATGAAAATTTTGTTAACGATTTTTGTCCGCAGGTAAGCACAAAGTAGACTTCTATTACAACGTATAAATGGGTATAATAGGTTACTATTAAAGGACATTGAAAGGACCATGTAACATGACAAAACCAAAAAAAGCCATTTTTGAAGTTGAGGAAAACGAAACATTAAGTGATTGTCTTGAACGAATGGCGAAAGAAGGGTATACTCCTGTAAAGCGGACAGAAAAGCCAGTTTTTCAAGAGGTAAAAGAGGCTGGTGAGGTTTCTTATGAGCCGATCGCAAGGAAAATTGTATTCGAAGCACGGTTAATAGAGTAAAACACGAACATTAACTATACATAAATTATAAACGTTCGACAATTTCATTGACAGATTATATAACAGATTGTAATATAGACATGAGATTAAATTCAGAAATAGCCCTCGTATAATAATGGGAATATGGCCCATAAGTTTCTACCCGATTACCGTAAATGATCGGACTATGAGGAAATGTGATATGCCCGGAGTAAGAGGCGCTTCTTTTGTGTCTCTTCCATCTTGTATGAACAAGCCCGGACAGATTCCTTTCCTCATCATGGAAAGAATCTGTGTGGGCTTTTTATATTATTTAGCTAGGAGGGGTACAGTGGAAGCACAAGTTGGAATTATTATGGGAAGCAAATCTGATTGGGAAACTATGAAACTAGCGTGTACCGTGCTAGACGATTTAAATATACCTTACGAGAAAAAGGTGGTATCTGCCCATCGAACACCGGACTTGATGTTTGAATATGCAGAAACGGCTCGAGAACGCGGAATAAAGGTAATTATTGCAGGAGCAGGCGGAGCAGCACACCTTCCAGGAATGGTGGCAGCAAAAACGACTTTACCGGTTATTGGTGTTCCGGTTCAATCAAGGGCGTTAAACGGATTAGACTCCCTACTCTCGATTGTACAAATGCCAGGAGGAGTTCCAGTAGCAACCGTTGCAATTGGAACAGCTGGTGCGACAAATGCGGGCTTGCTTGCCGCTCAAATATTAGGAGCCTTTAACGAAGAGATAGCTTTAAAGCTTCATGAAAAAAGAGAAGCAACCAAACAAACCGTTTTGGAAAGTAGTGATGAGCTTGTCTAATCCAGTGATTTTGCCAGGACAAACGATTGGGATTATCGGTGGTGGACAGTTAGGCAAAATGATGGCCTTATCGGCAAAAGCTCAAGGATACCGAGTGGCGGTCCTTGATCCTGCAGTGGATTCACCTTGTGGCCAAGTATCAGATATGAGCATCGTGGCAGGGTATAACGATCTTGAGGCAATTAAAGAACTTGCGAGTGTGAGTGATGTCATCACGTATGAGTTTGAAAATATTGATGCAGAAGCTTTAAAATGGCTGGCAGAGCATGCGTATGTTCCACAAGGAACTCAATTGCTAGAGGTCACTCAAAATCGAATCACCGAAAAAGCGGCCATTGAAAAGGCTGGGGTGAAAGTGGCTCCTTATGCGGTCATTCTATCTGCACAAGACATTTATGATAATATAAAAAGGCTTGGATATCCTGCTGTTTTAAAGACAGCTATTGGTGGATACGATGGCAAAGGTCAACTGGTCATCAAGACAGAAGAGGATCTGCCATTGGCTGAGAAGTTACTAGAACATGGTTCATGTGTGTTAGAGAAGTGGATTCCTTTTGAAAAGGAAATTTCAGTAATTGTTGTCCGCAGTGCAAGTGGGCAGACTGAAGTGTTCCCAATTGGAGAGAATATACATCGAGACAATATTTTACATGAGACCATTGTTCCGGCTCGAATAAGTGGGGATGCAGCTGGAAAAGGATTAGAGCTTGCTGAAAAGTTGGCATCTGCCCTACAGTTGGTCGGCACTCTAGCGGTTGAGATGTTTCTTACAAAAGATGACGATATTTATATCAATGAGCTTGCACCAAGACCTCATAATTCAGGTCATTACACGATTGAAGCTTGTGAAACGTCACAGTTTGAACAGCATGTGCGTGCGGTATGTAACTTGCCGTTAGGACGTACGACTCTCTTAAAACCAGCAGTGATGGTAAATATTTTAGGAGAACATCAAGAAGCTGTGCTTCAAGCCATTCCTTCCGTAACGGATTGGAAAATTCATCTTTATGGAAAGATTGAACCGAAGTTTAAGCGGAAAATGGGGCATATTACCTTGCTTCGTGAAAACGTAGAAGAAGCACTAGCAGAGATTGAAGACAGTGGGATCTGGAGTAAAACTGAAGAATTGATCGGAGGATAAAACATGATTGATCGTTACACACGCCCGGAAATGGGAGCCATTTGGACAGAGGAAAATCGCTTTAAGGCTTGGCTAGAAGTAGAAATCCTTGCATGTGAGGCATGGGTAGAGCTTGGTGAAATTCCAAAAGAGGACGTTGAAAAAATCCGCCAAAATGCTTCCTTCAATATTGACCGTATTAATGAAATTGAACAAGAAACACGTCATGACGTAGTTGCTTTTACTAGAGCAGTTTCTGAAACGCTTGGAGAAGAGCGTAAGTGGGTACATTACGGACTAACTTCCACTGATGTGGTCGATACGGCACTATCATATATGCTTAAGCAAGCAAATGATATCCTTTTAAAAGACTTAGAGAACTTTGTGGAGATCTTAAAAAATAAAGCTCAGGAACATAAACATACCGTTATGATGGGACGTACACACGGAGTACACGCAGAACCTACGACATTTGGTTTAAAGCTTGCTCTTTGGTACGAAGAGATGAAGCGTAATCTGGATCGCTTTAAGCAGGCAGCTGAAGGCATCGAATATGGGAAAATTTCTGGTGCAGTTGGAACGTATGCAAACATTGATCCGTTCGTAGAAAAATATGTTTGTGAAAAGCTTGGCATTAAGCCAGCTCCAATTTCTACACAAACCTTACAGCGTGACCGTCATGCACATTATATGAGCACGATAGCTCTTATTGCTACTTCAATTGAAAAATTTGCAACTGAGGTTCGTGGATTACAAAAGAGTGAAACGCGTGAAGTGGAAGAATTTTTCGCAAAAGGCCAAAAAGGATCTTCGGCTATGCCACATAAGAGAAACCCAATTGGGTCTGAAAATATGACAGGACTTGCTCGTGTGATTCGTGGATACATGATGACAGCTTACGAAAATGTTTCGCTTTGGCATGAAAGAGATATTTCACACTCATCTGCTGAAAGAGTCATTCTTCCAGATGCAACAATCGCACTAAACTACATGTTGAACCGTTTTGGAAACATTGTGAAGAACTTAACGGTCTTCCCTGAAAATATGAAGAGAAACATGGATCGTACACTTGGCTTGATTTACTCACAACGTGTTCTTCTTGCGCTAATCGACAAAGGATTAACTCGTGAACAAGCATATGATACGGTTCAACCAAGAGCAATGGAAGCATGGGAAAAGCAAGTTCATTTCCGCTCACTTATCGAAAGTGACGAACTGATTACAAGCAAGTTAAGCCCAGCTGAAATCGATGATTGCTTCGACTACAACTACCATATCAAGTACGTAGATACCATTTTTGAACGTTTAGGTCTATAAGAAGGAAGCGTCCCAGCGGCGCTTCTACTCAAAAAATTGCCAATATTCCGATTCAGGAGGTACGATTGCTAATGGAAAAAGGTTCCTTATTATACGAAGGCAAGGCGAAACGGGTGTACAAAACGGATGATGAACAAATTGTTTGGATTGAGTACAAGGATTCAGCTACTGCTTTTAATGGTGAAAAAAAGGCAACAATCGATGGGAAGGGTCGCTTGAATAACGAGATTACTAGTTTGTTATTTTTAAAGCTTCATGACGCGGGTATACCTTCTCACTTTGTAAAGCGCCTTTCTGAGACTGAGCAGCTTGTTCAAAAGGTGGAGATTGTTCCTATTGAAGTAGTCGTTCGTAATGTGGCAGCTGGAAGTTTTTCAAAACGACTTGGAGTAGAAGAAGGCAAGGAGCTGTCAAAGCCATTAGTGGAGTTTTATTTAAAGGATGATGCATTAGGTGATCCGCTTATCACAGATGATCATGTAGAAGAATTAAAGCTTGCCAATCCTGAAGAGGTAGCGCAATTAAAGGAAAAAGCACTGACTGTAAATGCGACTTTATCAAGCTTTTTCAAAGAGCTAGGAATTCGCTTAATCGATTTCAAACTAGAATTCGGGAAGAATGCTGCAGGAGAATTATTACTTGCTGATGAAATCTCGCCTGACACATGCCGCCTTTGGGATGCAGTCACAAATGAAAAGTTTGATAAGGATGTATTTCGCCGCGATTTAGGAAGTTTAACGGATGCATATGAAACAATTCTTGAAAAATTAGGAGGACCACAACATGTATAAAGTTAAAGTGTTTGTAACGTTAAGAGAGAGTGTATTAGATCCACAAGGAACAGCTGTTGTTCATTCACTACATTCGTTAAATTATCAGGCGGTATCAGATGTTCGTATCGGAAAATATATGGAATTAACAGTAGAAAAATCAGATCGTGATGTAGAAGAAGTAGTAAAAGAAGTATGTGAAAAAATCCTAGCTAACACGGTTATTGAAGACTATCGCTATGAGATTGAGGAGTGTGTTGCACAGTGAAATTTGCGGTAATCGTGTTTCCTGGCTCAAACTGTGACATCGATATGTATCATGCGATTAAAGATGAACTAGGAGAAGAAGTAGAATATGTATGGCATGACGCAACAAACTTAGACGGATTTGATGCCATCCTTTTACCAGGTGGATTTTCTTACGGTGACTACCTTCGTACAGGTGCCATCGCTCGCTTCAGTAATGTGATGAAGGAAGTTGTGAAGGCAGCTGAAGCTGGGAAGCCAGTATTAGGCGTGTGTAACGGATTCCAGATTTTATTAGAAGCAGGTTTACTACCAGGAGCTATGCGTCGTAACGAAAGCTTAAAGTTCATTTGTAAAAATGTTGAGCTTCGTGTAGAAAACAATGAAACGATGTTCTCTGGTAGCTATAAGCAAGGAGAAACCATCCAAATTCCTGTCGCTCATGGTGAAGGAAACTATTATTGTGATGAAGAAACATTAGCTAGATTAAAAGAAAACAAGCAGATCGTTTTCACATATACGAATAATCCTAACGGTAGTTTAGAAGATATCGCGGGAATTATGAACGAACAAGGAAATGTACTAGGAATGATGCCACATCCTGAGAGAGCTGTTGATGAGCTATTAGGTGGAGCAGACGGAGTAAAGTTATTCCAATCGATCGTTAAACAATGGAGGGACTCACATGTTGTTAAAGCTTGAGCCAAGTCCGGAGCAAATTAAACAAGAGAAAATTTATTCACAAATGGGCTTGTCTGACGAAGAATTTCAAATGGTAGAAGACATTCTTGGACGCACGCCGAACTACACAGAAACAGGTTTGTTCTCTGTTATGTGGTCAGAGCATTGTAGCTACAAGAACTCAAAGCCGGTTCTTCGCAAGTTCCCAACATCAGGTCCACGTGTTCTTCAAGGTCCTGGAGAAGGTGCAGGGATCGTGGATATCGGTGACGAACAAGCGGTAGTTTTTAAGATTGAAAGTCATAACCACCCATCAGCTATCGAGCCTTACCAAGGAGCAGCTACAGGGGTTGGCGGAATTATCCGTGACGTGTTCTCTATGGGTGCTAGACCAATCGCGTTGTTAAATTCTCTACGTTTCGGTGAGTTAGATGCATCGAGCCGTGTTCAATATTTATTTAAAGAAGTAGTTGCAGGGATCGCGGGTTACGGAAACTGTATCGGTATTCCAACGGTTGGTGGAGAAATTCAGTTTGATGCTTGCTACGAAGGTAACCCACTAGTTAACGCTATGTGTGTCGGCTTAATTGACCATAAGGATATTAAAAAAGGTCAAGCGCATGGTGTTGGTAACACGGTTATGTATATAGGAGCAAAAACAGGTCGTGATGGAATTCATGGTGCTACGTTCGCATCAGAAGAACTAACGGAGACATCAGATGAGAAGCGTCCAGCCGTTCAAGTAGGAGATCCATTTATGGAGAAGCTGCTTTTAGAAGCTTGCCTTGAGTTGGTCAAATGTGATGCTCTTGTTGGGATTCAAGACATGGGAGCTGCGGGTCTTACTAGCTCATCAGCGGAGATGGCTAGTAAAGCGGGATCTGGTATAGAAATGAATATGGATCTTGTACCACAGCGTGAAAAAGGCATGACAGCTTACGAAATGATGCTTTCTGAATCTCAAGAGCGTATGCTTATCGTTGTTGAAAAGGGCCGCGAACAAGAAATTGTGGATATTGTCGCTAAGTACGATTTAGATGCAGTTGCGATCGGTGTTGTGACAGATGACAAAATGCTTCGTTTAATTCATAACGGTGAAGTGGTTGCGAATGTTCCTGCAGATGCTCTTGCAGAAGAAGCACCAGTTTACCACAAGCCATCAGCTGAACCTGCGTATTTCCGTGAGTTCCAAGCGATGGAGAACACAGTACCAGAAGTTAAAGATCATAACGAAACGTTAGTGAACCTTCTTAAGCAAGCGACGATCGCAAGCAAAGAATGGGTTTACGATCAATACGACTATATGGTTCGTACAAGTACGGTTGTAGCACCAGGAAGCGATGCAGCAGTCGTGCGTATTCGCGGAACTAGAAAAGCATTAGCCATGACAACGGACTGTAACTCTCGCTACATTTACTTGGATCCAGAAACAGGAGGAAAAATCGCGGTGGCTGAAGCGGCACGTAATATCGTTGCTTCTGGTGGGGTACCACTTGCAATCACGGACTGCTTAAACTTCGGAAATCCAGAGAAGCCAGAAATTTTCTGGCAGATTGAAAAATCGGTTGATGGAATGAGCGAAGCGTGTAACGTGTTAAGCACACCAGTAATCGGTGGGAACGTGTCACTATACAATGAAAGAAGTGGAACGGCTGTTTACCCAACACCGGTTGTTGGAATGGTTGGATTAGTGGAAGATATCGATCATATTACGACACAAAGCTTTAAAGAAGCGGGAGACCTAATCTATTTAATAGGGGAAACGAAGCCAGAATTCGGTGGAAGTGAGCTGCAAAAGCTTACAAACGGCGAAATCTTTGGTAAAGCACCTGAACTGAACCTAGAAGTAGAAGAGAAGGCTCAAAAGCAAGTTCTTTCAGCGATTCGTGCAGGAGTAGTAGCATCTGCTCATGACGTGTCTGAAGGTGGAGTTGCAGTCGCACTTGCTGAAAGCTTAATGGGTAGCGAAAACCTAGGAGCAGAGGTGACCCTTCAAGGCGAAGCAACAACAGCACTATTTAGTGAGTCACAATCTCGCTTCGTATTAACAGTGAAAAAAGAAAATCAAGCTCAATTTGAGAGCTTAGTAGATGCAACTTATATCGGTACAGTAACAGATACGTCTGATTTAAAAATAACTTGTGGTGATGAATTGGTCGTTTCACAACCAGTTTCTACGCTAGAAAAGGCTTGGAAAGGGGCAATCCCATGCTTGCTGAGCTAAAGGGGTTAAATGAAGAGTGTGGTATCTTTGGTATTTGGGGCCATACGGACGCTGCACAACTCACGTATTACGGATTGCATAGCCTTCAACATCGTGGTCAGGAAGGAACGGGAATGGTCGTTTCTGATCAACAGAGATTGAAGGGCTTAAAAGGCGAAGGTCTTGTTGCGGAGATCTTTACGGCCAAGGCGATGGAAGAAATGACGGGAAATGCGGCAATTGGGCATGTTCGTTATGCGACAGCTGGAGGAGGCGGTTATGAGAATGTTCAACCGCTTCTCTTCAACTCACAGACGGGCAGTCTTGCTCTTGCACACAATGGAAACCTTGTGAATGCGAATCAGCTGAAGCTTCAACTTGAGGGGCAAGGAAGTATTTTTCAAACGAGTTCCGATACAGAAGTGCTTGCACATTTAATTCGTCGCGGTGGATTTTCATCGATTAAAGACCGTGTGAAAACGGCTTTAACGATGTTAAAAGGGGCATATGCCTTCTTAATCATGACGGAAAATGAATTAATGGTAGCCCTTGACCCGAACGGCATGCGACCATTATCCATTGCCAAATTGGGTGACGCGTATGTGGTGGCTTCAGAGACTTGTGCTTTTGATGTAGTAGGTGCCGAGTTCGTTCGCGATGTATTGCCAGGTGAGTTAATTACCATTAATGCAAATGGCTTACATTCAGAAATGTATTCACATGCATCGAACCAAGCAATGTGTACGATGGAATATGTGTATTTTTCAAGACCGGATAGCAATATTCAAGGAATTAATGTGCATACGGCAAGAAAAGCAATGGGGAAAAAGCTTGCCTTAGAAGTGCCGATTGAAGCGGATGTCGTAACGGGTGTGCCTGATTCTAGTATTTCAGCCGCGATTGGATATGCAGAACAATCGGGTATTCCTTATGAAATGGGCTTAATTAAAAACCGTTATGTGGGCCGTACGTTTATTCAGCCATCACAAACTTTGCGTGAACAGGGAGTGAAGATGAAGCTTTCTCCTGTTCGTGGAGTGGTTGAGGGCAAGCGTGTTATTATGGTGGATGATTCGATTGTTAGAGGGACAACAAGCCGTAGAATCGTCACGATGTTGAAGGAAGCGGGAGCGAAGGAAGTACATGTGGTCATTAGTTCTCCTCCGATTCAAAATCCGTGTTTCTATGGAATTGATACATCTACAAGAGAAGAGTTAATTGCTTCTAAGCTTTCGCCTGAAGAAATTCGAGAGATGATTGGTGCGGATTCGCTCACATTCTTGAGTGTGGAGGGAATGCTTGGAGCGATCGGGAAGGATCCGCGAGAGGATCAATGCGGACAGTGCTTAGCTTGCTTTACTGGTAAATACCCAACGGAAATTTATCCAACGGAACTAACACTAGAAACGGTCAAATAATGGCAGCAGCACATGCTGCCTTTTCTTTGGAACATATTTTTAATTCGAAACTAGCACCGGCGTCTAAATAAGACGCTTGCGCTTTTCTATGGAGGGTTTTTACAATGGCAAATGCTTATAAACAAGCTGGGGTAGATATTGAGGCTGGATACGAAGCTGTTTCCCGTATGAAAAAGCATGTAGAGCGTACCATTCGTCCAGGCGTGCTTGGAGGCTTAGGTGGGTTTGGCGGTATGTTCGATCTTTCGAGTCTAAACCTGAAGGAGCCGGTGCTCGTCTCTGGAACGGATGGCGTTGGAACGAAATTAATGCTTGCGTTCATGCTCGATAAGCATGACACAATTGGGATTGATGCTGTGGCCATGTGTGTGAACGATATTGTTGTTCAAGGGGCAGAGCCACTTTACTTTTTAGATTATATTGCTTGCGGAAAAGCAGAGCCTAGTAAGATTGAAGCAATTGTTAAGGGAATTGCGGACGGTTGTGAACAAGCTGGTTGCGCACTTGTTGGTGGAGAAACAGCGGAAATGCCTGGTATGTACAGTGAAGAAGAATATGACCTTGCTGGATTCTCAGTCGGTGCTTGCGAAAAGTCGGCATTAGTAAACGGTGCGTCGATCAAATCTGGTGATGTTCTAATCGGCCTTGCATCAAGCGGTCTACACAGCAATGGCTTTTCATTAGTTCGTAAAGTATTGTTAGAAAAAGCAGGACTTGACCTTACTCAGTACGTAGATGAGCTCGGGTCTACCCTTGGTGAAGAATTGCTACAGCCAACAAAAATCTATGTAAAGCCCCTTTTAGCTGCATTGAAGAAGTTTGAGATTAAGGGAATGGCTCATATAACTGGCGGTGGTTTTGTAGAAAATATCCCGCGTATGCTTCCAGAAGGATTAGGAGCAGACTTAGAAGAGTCAAACTGGACGGTACCAGCGATTTTTAATTTGCTTGAAAAGTATGGTGAGCTTGATCGCAAGGAAATGTATAATATTTTTAATATGGGTACGGGTATGGTAGTAGCAGTGGATAAGGAGATTGCAGACGACGTGATTCGTTTCTTTAACGAAAGTGGAGAAAAAGCTTATGCAATCGGAACGGTATCAAGCCAAGAGGGAATACACATTAGGTAAGCGAGGGACAGTATGAAAAATATTGCTGTATTTGCATCAGGCTCGGGCAGTAATTTTGGTGCGATTTTAGAAGCGGTTCAATGTGGCGAGCTCGTCGCAAAGGTGCAGCTGTTAGTATGTGACCAACCGAGTGCGTACACCATTCAAAGAGCAGAAGAGGCAGGCGTTCCGACGTTTGTGTTTCGGGCGAAGGACTATCCTTCAAAAACGGAGTATGAGCAAGAGATTTGTGCTCTTCTTACAGAGAAAAACATTGATCTTGTGGTATTAGCGGGATATATGAGATTAATTGGTCCTACCTTGTTAACTGATTTTGAAGGAAAAATCATCAATATCCATCCATCGATGTTGCCAGCTTTTCCAGGTAAAGATGCGATCGGTCAAGCGTTGGCAGCCAATGTGAAAGAGAGCGGAGTAACGGTACATTACGTGGATGCAGGGATGGATACGGGTCCTATTATCGCTCAGCAGGCAGTTGTTGTTGATGAGGGAGAAACAAAGGAAAGTTTACAGAAAAAAATACATGAGGTGGAGCACAAGCTCTATCCAGCAGTAATCAGCGAGCTTTTAAAGGGTGAAAGGAGAACGGAAAGTGAAAAAACGAGCATTAATTAGTGTATCTGATAAAACTGGGGTTGTTGAGTTTGCCCGTCATTTAAGTGAATTAGGATATGAATTAATTTCTACTGGAGGAACAAAGAATGCTTTACAGGCAGCGGGTGTTCCGGTTATTAGCGTAAGCGATGTAACAGGGTTTCCAGAGATTCTTGAGGGCCGGGTAAAAACACTTAACCCATACATTCACGGAGGCCTTTTAGCCAAGTTTTCAGATGAAAACCACCAAAAGCAACTAGCTGAGCATAAAATTGATCCAATCCAAATCGTATGTGTGAACCTTTATCCGTTCCAACAAACGATTGCAAAACTGGATGTAACAGTAGAAGATGCAATCGAAAACATTGATATCGGTGGACCAACGATGCTTCGTGCTTCAGCCAAAAATCACGAGTTTGTAACTGTAGTTGTTGACCCTACTGATTACGAAGTGGTACTAGAAGAGCTAAAAGCTTCTGGTGATGTAGAGAAAGCGACACGTCGTAAGCTTGCTGCCAAGGTATTTAGACATACAGCTGCATATGATGCGATGATCGCTGAATATATGACAGATCTTGCTGGTGAAGAAAATCCAGAAAAAATGACGGTTACTTATGAATTAAAGCAAAGCCTTCGTTATGGAGAGAATCCACATCAAAAGGCAGCTTTTTATCGTAAGCCACTTGGCTCTGTTTTCTCGATTGCTAATGCCACTCAGCTTCATGGCAAAGAGTTATCATATAACAATATTAATGATGCGGATGCAGCTCTACAAATCGTAAAAGAATTTACGGAGCCTGCAGCTGTTGCCGTTAAGCATATGAACCCTTGTGGTGTTGGAACAGGAACGGATGTTTATGATGCATTCACAAAGGCGTTTGCTGCTGACCCTGTATCGATCTTTGGTGGAATTATTGCCTTGAATCGTGAAGTGGATAAACAAACCGCTGAAAAGCTTCATGAAATCTTCTTAGAAATTATCATTGCTCCTTCTTATTCAAAGGAAGCTTTAGAGGTATTAACTAGCAAAAAGAATCTACGCTTGTTAACGATTCCGTTTGATGAAAAAGCAAAGGTAGAAAACAAGCATGTGTCGATTGAAGGCGGATTACTTGTTCAAGATCAAGACCGTTTTACACTAGAAGATGCGACTGTATCGGTAGCAACGAAGCGTGAGCCAAGTGAAGAGGAATGGAAGGCACTTAAGCTTGGTTGGAAGGTTGTTAAGCATGTGAAATCAAATGCGATCGTGGTGAACGATGCTGACATGACCCTTGGAATTGGTGCTGGTCAGATGAACCGTGTAGGTGCAGCGAAAATTGCTTTAGAACAAGCAGGAGAAAAGGCAACAGGTGCGGTACTTGCTTCGGATGCATTCTTCCCAATGGATGACACCGTTGAAGCAGCGGCAAAGGCTGGAATTACAGCGATTATTCAACCGGGTGGATCGATTCGTGATGAAGATTCAGTGAAAAAAGCAGATGAGTACGGAATTGCGATGGTATTCACTGGAGTTAGACATTTTAAACACTAATTTTCAGGATGGGGGTACAAACCATGAACGTTCTAGTCGTAGGTCGTGGAGGACGAGAGCATGCTATTTGCTGGAAGGTAAGCCAAAGTCCTTCTGTGAAAAAGGTGTTCGTCGCTCCTGGGAATGTAGGAATGACAGACGTAGCCGTGCGTGTGGATATTTCTGAAGAGGAACAAGACAAGCTGATTGATTTTATAAAAAAAGAAAAGATCGGTCTTACGATCATTGGACCTGAAGCACCATTACAAGCGGGACTTGCTGATCGAATTCGTGCGGAAGGACTAGCCGTTTTTGGTCCAGACCAAAAAGCAGCAGTAATTGAAGGCAGCAAATCATTTGCGAAAGAGCTAATGGAAAAGTACCAAATTCCAACAGCTGCTTATCAATCCTTCACAAACTTTGAAGAAGCGAAAGCGTATGTGGAGGAAAAAGGAGCTCCTATTGTCATCAAGGCGGATGGTCTTGCTGCAGGCAAAGGAGTGACCGTTGCTTTAACATTAGAAGAAGCGATTGACAGCCTGAAAGAAATGCTTGTGAACAGCAAGTTTGGTGCAGCTTCGGCGAAAGTCGTTATTGAGGAGTTTTTAGAGGGAGAAGAATTCTCTCTAATGGCATTTGTGAATGGTGACGTTGTGGTGCCAATGGAAATTGCTCAAGATCATAAGCGTGCATACGATGGCGATCAAGGACCAAACACGGGTGGAATGGGGGCTTATTCTCCAGTTCCGCAAATCAGCAGTGAAGCTGTTCAAACAGCTGTTGAAACGGTGTTAAAGCCTGCAGCAAACGCGATGATAGAAGAAGGAAGAAGCTTCTGTGGAATTCTTTATGCGGGTCTGATTCAAACAACTGCTGGTCCAAAGGTCATTGAGTTCAATGCTCGATTCGGTGATCCAGAAACACAAGTGGTTCTTCCAAGAATGGAATCTGACTTAGTAGAGGTAATTCTTTCCGTGTTAAACGGAGAACAGCCAACTATCGAGTGGTCATCAAATGCCGTGGTGGGTGTCGTTTGCGCAGCAAAAGGCTACCCGGAACAGCCTGGAAAGGGCAGCGTCATCGAAGGACTTGATTCTGTGAAGGAAGCACTTGTCTTCCATGCAGGAACAGAGCAGAACGAAGATGGGAAAATTGTTACGGCAGGTGGACGTGTATTGCTTGCAGCTGCTAAGGCAGACACTCTTCAAGCGGCACAAGAGCGTGTGTATGCCGAGTTATCAAATGTGACGAGCGATGGACTTTTCTACAGAAAAGATATTGGACATAAAGCCATTACGTTTGCCGCTTGCCAGACTTCTTAATATAGACAAATAGAAGGGCAATAATACTTCCAATTAAAGCAATTAGAACGAAGGACATATCGCTAACATATTCCCAAAACATCATGTGATGCTCCTTTCTATAGTGATTCCCCCTCTAAGCGGAGGGGGAATTTTCTTATTGAGTGCTATACGGTAAAAACTGTTCCGGCATTGATTTTTCATTAGACGATTGGTTTTGATTGCTTCTCAAATTTTGTTCTCTTTCATAAAGGGCAGTGACTGGACAAAAACGAACAATCCCCTCTGCCACCTTCATTGCACCTAAAATTCCAAGCAAAACATAAGAGTCTCTCCAAGGCATTTTTGTATGTTTCGCTGTACTCCATGCTAAGACGCTTAAACCAATGGTAATACGAACAAGGGCATTCACGATTCCAATATTGGGCTTTACATTCATGGAATTGTCACTCCTCTTACATATTTTTTAAAAATTTAGTACTTCTTTACTGCGTTAAACAGTGAAATATGATACTATAAAAACCAAACCTATAAAATGTAAGGGTTTTCATTTTGCGTAGATAGGGTTGTATTTCTAACAAGATATTTAAAAACAATGTGAAAGAATCTTACAAACTAATGGTAGATTTTTGATATTTCATCTATTGTTACCGGTAATATGACAAAATTTTTCTAAGATAACAACACTGCGTAAGGAGGGACATTCATGCTGGATCAGCGATATCGATGGAAAAATAAACATATTAGAGAACATATTTCCGTTCTAGATGGAAATGTTTCTCCCTCTATTTTATTAACAAATGCCAAGTACTTAAATCAAACGTTTCGTATTTGGATGACTGCAAATATATGGATATACGATGACCGTATTATTTACGTTGGCGACAAATATCCGGACAATGTCGAGCATTGTGAGATCGTGGATTGCACAGGTCTTTTATTGGTGCCAGGCTATATTGAGCCACATGCCCATCCCTTTCAAATATATAATCCCCATTCGCTTGCACACTATGCATCGCAGGGTGGAACGACCACACTCATAAATGACAATATGGTGCTTGTTTTGCAAATGGAAAAAAATAAAGCGTTCTCATTTATGAGGGAGATGCGTAAATCGCCCACCTCCATGTACTGGTGGTGCCGCTTTGATGCCCAAACAGAGATCCGAGACGAGGAACAAATTTTTTCACATAGCAATGTGAAATCCTGGCTCGAACACGATGCGGTCATTCAAGGAGGAGAGCTTACCGGTTGGCCGAAACTTCTTGATGGTGATGATATGATGCTTCATTGGATGCAAGAAGCCAAACGAATGAGAAAGAAAGTCGAAGGTCATTTTCCAGGCGCATCTGAAAAAACATTAGCGAAAATGATGTTATTTGGTGCGGACTGTGACCATGAAGCGATGACAGGAGAAGAAATTTATAATCGTCTGATGCAGGGGTATATGGTTTCTCTAAGACATTCATCTATTCGTCCGGATTTACCTGTCCTACTAGATGAAATTCATCAGCTAGGAATCACGATGTACGATAAATTTATGTTTACTACGGACGGGTCATCTGCTCACTTTTACGAAAATGGAATCATTGATGAAATGATTCGTATTGCCATTGAAAAAGGCGTACCAGTCATGGATGCCTACAATATGGGAACGATTAATGTTGCACGCTACTATAATGTAGAACATCTTCATGGAAATATCGCGACAGGAAGAGTAGCGAATATTAACTTTTTAACAGATGAACGTAATCCAACTCCTGTATCTGTTCTTGCCAAAGGACAGTGGGTAAAAAGAGACGGAGAAGACACCAATGCCTATGAGTCGCTCAATTGGGTGGACATGGGGTTTGAACCGTTAAAGTTAGACTGGGAACTAACTATGGATGATTTTCAGTTCTCGATGCCTTTTGGAATTAAAATGGAGAATGCGGTTATTACCAAGCCATATTCTGTATCTATTGATGCCAATTATGATGAGCTTTCATGTGATCATGATGAGTGCTTCTTCATGCTAATTGATAAACATGGCAAATGGAGAATCAACACGATGTTAAAGGGATTCTCTAACAAGGTGCAGGGCCTAGCTAGCTCGTACTCGACTACAGGAGATATTATTTTAATTGGAAAAAACAAATATGAAATGATGAACGCTTTTCATCGAATGGTCGAGTTAGGTGGAGGAATTGTCATCAGTGAGGAAAGAAGAATCGTGTTGGAAATTCCACTGCCATTAAGTGGCGTGATGAGTGATCACTCCATAGAGAGACTGGTGGAGGAAGATAAGGAATTACTTGCTTATTTGAAAACAAAAGGATACGCGTACGCTGATCCATTTTATACCTTGCTTTTCTTCTCATCCACTCATCTGCCGTATATCCGAATCACACAGCAAGGGATGTACGATGTGATGAACAAAATGATACTCTTTCCAACGATAATGCGTTAAAATATAAAAGGACATTATAGAATGAACATATAAAAAGATTATTAGGGGTGTAATGATGCTTAGGAAATGGATAACAGTCGGGCTGGCATCTGCCTTATTATTAACTGGCTGTAATAAAGTAGAAGAGGTTCAAAAGGAAAGTGAAAAACCAGTGGAAGAGGAAGATACAGTCGTAGAAGAAGTATCCCAAACTTTTGAAGCTCCTTTAACTGGTGTGGAACTATCAGAAGAACCAACTGGTCGAGCGTTTGGTGTGATGATCAACAATGATCCAAAAGCAAGACCGCAGTCCGCACTAAACCAGGCAGATATCGTTTACGAAGTGTTAGCAGAAGGCAATGTAACGAGATTTCTGGCCATTTTTCAAAGCGAACATCCTGAAAATATGGGTCCAGTAAGAAGTGCAAGGGATTATTATATCGACCTTGCCAGCGGGTATGATTCATTATATATCGCTCATGGGTACAGTCCTGAGGCACAGCAAATGCTTACGAGTGGTGTCATCGATAATTTAAATGGAATGCAGTATGATGGTACGCTTTTTAAACGTGCAAGCTTTAGACAGGCACCACATAACAGCTATATTTCATACGAAAATATTGCAAAGGGAGCAGAACAAGTCGGTTATGACATGACAGAAGCTCCAGAGGCTCTACCTTTTTATGAGGAAGAAGAGTTAGCCAGTATCGCAGGTGACGCTGCTGAGCATGTGACAGTTGCTTATTTAAAGAGTAATCTGTTTAAGGTCGACTACAAATACGATAACAGTAGCAAAAAATATGCTAGATATTCAAATGATGAACAAACGATAGATTTAGATTCAGAGGAGCCTGTTCTACTCGACAATATCTTTATTGCTGAGATGGAGCACACCGTATTAGATGACTCTGGAAGAAGAGAGATTGATTTAACCTCTGGTGGAAAAGGGTATTTATTGCAGCAAGGAAAGCTTCTTCAGGTAGAGTGGAAAAATGTAGATGGAAGAATCCTTCCTTTCTTAAATGGTGAAGAAGTCAAGTTTGTTCCAGGAAAAACATGGATCAACATCGTTCCAACAAATCCAGGATTGGAACAAACCGTTACGATACAATCATAAAGGAGTCTAGATCATGCAAATTGATAAATTAAGGGGCAAAGAGCTCGACCAGCTATTTAAGGCGGTTTTAACATTAAAGGATTTAGAAGAGTGCTATAAGTTTTTTGATGATTTATGTACGGTCAATGAAATCCAATCATTAGCTCAACGGTTAGAAGTAGCCCGTATGCTACGTGAAGGGAAAACCTACCATAAAATCGAAACAGAAACAGGTGCTAGTACTGCAACCATTTCACGTGTAAAGCGTTGCTTGAATTATGGCAACGATGCGTATGAAATGGCCCTAGAGCGCGTGAAGGAAGAAGAAGCTGGGACGATTTCGGAATAATAACTTTCGTGTATATAAAAGGATTAGAGATGCCAATATCTCTAATCCTTTTTTCTTTTACAAAAGCAATAATGCGAGTTTGAAAAATAAGCGGAGAAATTTCTCTTAATTAGGAAATTGCACTGAAAATAGCTTAGATAGACGGAGAGAATCCGTCTATTGACTCAAAAAGCGAGAAAATGGTCAATTTTGCTTTGCTTAATCGGAAAATCTCCGCTTATATACCCCAAAACAAGCAGTATTCTGGAGTCTAACCGGAAAACCTCCGCTTATTACTGGTTTCCGAGATGAACCTTATTTCAATTAAAATTGCCAAAATGACAATAAAAAACGCACTATGAATGATAACGTGAATTCAATTGCTTTTTCATAAGAAATCTTCGGTTTTATTTTTTAGAAACTTTCGCTAGTGCTATAATGGTGTAATGTGATAGTAGATGGGAGGTTACAGCATGTACGATGCAAGAGAATGGCGTCATGCTTTTAAATTAGATCCTGATAAGGAAATCTCTGATGAAGCGCTAGAAAGAATATGTGAGTCAGGCACTGATGCCGTCATTGTTGGTGGGACGGATGGAGTAACGGATGAAAAGGTACTTGATCTGATGGCAAGAATTAGAAGATACACGGTGCCTTGTGTGCTGGAAATCTCAAACCTTGAGTCGATTACACCAGGCTTTGATCTTTATTTTATCCCTACGGTCTTAAATAGTCCTGATGCGAGATGGATTGTTGATTTACATCATCAAGCAGTGAAGGAATATGGGGAGATTATGAATTGGGATGAAATTCTTGTTGCAGGATATTGTATCTTGAACGAAAATTGTAAAGCAGCGAAACTAACCCATGCCCAAACATCTTTAACAAAGGAAGATGTGGTTGCTTATGCGCAAATTGCTGAAAAGATGTTTCATTTGCCTATTTTTTATTTAGAATACAGTGGAACCTATGGGGACCCTGAGATCGTGAAGGCCGTTAGCCAAGCAACGCAGGAGATAACCGTGTTTTACGGTGGAGGTATTCATTCATTAGAGCAGGCGAAGGAAATGGCTGAGCTAGCTGATGTGATTGTTGTGGGAAATGCAGTTTATGAAAATTTAGAAGAAGCCCTTCAAACGGTCGAAATTAAATTGATAAAACGATAGTATAAAGGTAAAATAGAATAAGAACATATGTTTGTATGGTGGTGAAAATATAGTGCAATACTTAACAGATAAATTATTAAATGGTTTAAATCCTGAACAACAGCGAGCGGTGAAAACGACGGATGGTCCTCTGTTATTGATGGCTGGTGCGGGTAGTGGCAAGACGAGAGTACTTACGCATCGTATTGCCTATTTAATGGTAGAGAAACAAGTGAATCCGTACAATATTTTGGCGATCACGTTTACGAATAAAGCAGCGCGTGAAATGAAGGAACGTATTTACTCCATGATGGGTGGAGTGGCCGATGAAATCTGGGTATCTACCTTTCACTCGATGTGTGTACGTATTTTAAGAAGAGATATTGACCGACTAGGATACAATCGGAATTTTACGATTCTTGATACAACGGACCAACAATCCGTGGTAAAGACGATTTTAAAAGAGAAAAACCTTGATCCGAAAAAGTATGATCCACGTGCGATTCTTGGGGCTATTAGTTCAGCGAAAAACGAACTGATTGGTCCAGAAGAATTTGCGAAAAATGCGGGCGGTCATATGGATCAAATTGTTGCTGATGTGTACGAGCTTTATCAGAAGCGACTGCGCAAAAATCAAGCCCTTGATTTTGATGATTTGATCATGACGGCAATTCAGCTGTTTCAGCGTGTTCCAGAAGTACTAACTTTCTATCAACGAAAGTTTCAATACATTCATGTGGATGAGTACCAAGATACAAACCGTGCTCAATATATGCTGGTCAAATTGTTGGCACAACGATTCCAAAATCTATGTGTGGTCGGTGACTCGGATCAGTCGATTTATCGCTGGCGTGGGGCAGATATCGCCAATATCCTTTCTTTTGAAAAGGATTATCCGCGTTCAGAGGTTATTCTTCTAGAACAAAACTACCGCTCTACGAAGAGAATTCTATTTGCCGCAAATGAAGTGATTAAAAACAATCTAAACCGTAGAGACAAGAATCTTTGGACCGAAAATGCAGAGGGTAATAAAATCTTCTATTATCGTGCGGACAGTGAGCAAAGTGAAGCTCAGTTTGTAGCAGGGAAAATTAAGGAAGCTGTTCAAAGCGGGAAACGAAAATACTCCGACTTTGCCATTCTGTATCGAACGAATGCCCAGTCCCGTGTAATGGAGGAAGTGTTACTAAAGTCGAACATTGAATACTCCATCGTCGGTGGGGTGAAGTTCTATGACAGAAAAGAAATCAAAGATACACTTGCTTACTTACGCTTGATTGCAAACCCTGATGATGATATCAGCTTAACACGTGTCATCAACGTTCCAAAAAGAGGAGTCGGGTCTAGCTCAGTTGATAAAATTGCTAATTTTGCCGACATGCATGATATGTCCATGTTCCAAGCACTTGGATCGATAGAGTTAATTGGCTTAAGCCCGAAAATCACAAAGGCTTGTCGCGAGTTTTACGATTTGATTAATAACTATACACATATGCAAGAGTATTTATCAGTAACAGAGCTTGTAGAAGAAGTGTTAGAGAAAACAGGCTATTATGAAATGTTAAAAGCAGAAAAATCGATTGAAGCACAAAGTCGACTAGAAAACTTGGACGAATTCTTGTCTGTTACAAAAAACTTTGAAGAAGGAAATGATGATAAAAGTCTGATTGCCTTCTTGACGGATCTTGCCCTCGTTGCCGATATCGATAAGTTGGATGAAGATGGGAAGCAAGTCGATACGGTCGTGTTGATGACGTTGCACTCGGCAAAAGGTCTTGAATTTCCTGTCGTGTTCCTATTAGGACTAGAAGAAGGGGTCTTCCCACATAGTCGATCTCTTATGGAAGAAGCGGAGATGGAGGAAGAGCGTCGCCTTGCTTATGTGGGAATCACAAGAGCGGAGGAAGAATTGTTTATCACGAATGCGCAAATGAGGACCTTATTTGGGCGTACAAACATGAACCCTCCTTCTCGATTTATAGGAGAGATTCCAGCCGATCTGATCGATGGTCTAGAGCCAAGGAAGTCGCCACTACAATCACAGTCAGCTAGTCCTTTCGCCGCTAGACAAGCAGCCGCTGTACGCAAACCAGTACTCCGTCCAATGACGAACTCAACGGGTGGAGAAGAGCATGGATGGAAGGTCGGCGACAAAGCCGTTCACGGAAAATGGGGCACAGGTACAGTTGTTAGCGTAAAAGGTGAAGGAGAAGGAATTGAACTTGATATCGCATTTCCTAAACCAGTTGGGATCAAACGACTGTTAGCGAAGTTTGCTCCTATAACAAAAGGGTAAGGTATTTCAATCAATCAAACGATTGATTGAAATTGCTTGAAACCTTTATCAAGAGGCGCGAAGGCAATTCAATCAAACGTTTGATTGAAAATGATATTTCTATTTTGAAATAATTCTGATGGAAGGGTTGAGTACATGGATCAACAAGCTGCGGAAAAAAGGGTACAAGAGCTGCATGTCCAGTTAAATCAGTTAAACTACGAATATCACGTATTAGACCAACCAACCGCTTCAGATGCTGAATATGATCGATTATTAAGAGAATTAATCAATTTGGAAGAAACGTTTCCTGAACTAAAAAGTCCGGACTCCCCTACACAACGCGTAGGTGGAGCCGTCTTAGATATGTTTGAAAAGGTACAGCATCAATCGCCTATGCTTAGTCTCGGTAATGCCTTTGGAGAACAGGATTTATTGGATTTTGACCGACGTGTACGCCAAGCCGTAGGAGACCAAATTTCTTATGTGTGTGAATTGAAAATTGATGGCCTAGCGGTTTCGCTTCGTTACGAGAATGGTTTATTTATTCGAGGAGCGACTAGAGGAGATGGAACCATTGGAGAGGATATTACGTCTAATTTACGTACAATCAAATCCATTCCTCTAAGATTAAAAGAACCTGTCTCAATTGAAGTTCGTGGAGAAGTGTTCATGCCTCGGAAATCGTTTGAAGCATTAAACTTATTGAAGACAGAACGTGGGGAAGAGCTGGCAGCAAACCCTCGTAATGCAGCGGCTGGTTCACTCAGACAGCTAGATCCGAGAATAGCAGCTTCTCGAAATCTCGATATTTTTCTCTACAATATTGCGGATGTAGGGGAGACTGGTGTGGTTTCGCACAGTGCAGGTCTAGATTTGTTAGAAAGTCTTGGATTTAAGACGAATAAGGAAAGAAGAAGATGTGCTTCTATCGAGGAAGTCATTTCTTACGTCAATGAGTGGACGGAACAGCGCCCGAACCTCCCGTATGATATTGACGGTATCGTTATTAAGGTAGACTCTCTTTCACAGCAGGAGGAGCTTGGTACAACGGCCAAAAGTCCACGCTGGGCCATCGCATACAAATTTCCTGCTGAGGAAGTGGTCACGACATTAAAATCGATTGAATTAAGTGTAGGACGTACAGGGGTCGTTACACCAACGGCTATTTTAGAACCTGTCCGTGTAGCTGGAACAACCGTACAACGTGCCTCTTTACATAACGAAGATTTGATTCGTGAAAAAGATATCAAAATTGGCGATCAGGTGGTTGTCAAAAAAGCAGGAGATATTATTCCAGAGGTCGTAAATGTTCTCGTTGAGAAACGAACAGGAGCAGAGGAAGAATTCCGTATGCCAACACATTGTCCAGAATGTGAAAGCGAGCTGGTGAGGCTTGAAGAGGAAGTGGCGCTGCGTTGTATTAATCCAAAATGTCCGGCACAAATCAGAGAAGGATTGATTCACTTCGTATCTAGAACCGCTATGAATATTGATGGTCTTGGTGAAAAGGTGATCAGTCAGTTGTTTGCCGAACAATTGATTGAAGATGTGGCGGATATTTATAAACTTACGTTTGATCAGTTGATTCAATTAGAGAGAATGGGAGAAAAGTCCGTTAACAATCTGATTGATGCCATTGAAGCATCAAAAGCCAATTCTCTTGAAAAGTTGCTGTTCGGATTAGGCATTCGTCATGTGGGAGCCAAAGCGGCAAAAACTCTTGCTCAAGAATTTGAAACGATTGACCGATTAGCGTTGGCAACTGCTGAAGAATTAACAGCCATCAACGAAATCGGAGAAAAAATGGCCGAATCGGTGGTCGCTTATTTTGAGCTCGAAGAAGTGAAAGAGTTAATTGAAGAGCTAAAAGAAGCCGGAGTTAACACGATTTATAATGGACCGAAAAAGGTTGCTGTGGAAAACATTGATCATTTCTTTGCTGGAAAAACGATTGTCCTAACAGGTAAGCTAGAGCAGCTATCTCGTAATGAAGCGAAGGAAAGAATAGAAGCGTTTGGCGGGAAAGTCGCAGGAAGTGTAAGTAAAAAAACAGATTTAGTTATCGCTGGGGAAGAGGCTGGATCCAAATTAACTAAAGCAGAACAGCTTGGAATTGAAGTGTGGAATGAAGAGAGATTAGTGGAAGAATTGAAGAAATAGAGGTGATACCATGAGGAAGATTCTAATGGTTGCTCTTGCCGTTCTCTTGAGTTTAACGGCCTGTGCTCCTAACCTTCAGAAGCAAGAAGAGGTGGTACAGGAAAACGATGATACAAAGGAAAAGGCCATTATCCCGAAGTATCAGATTTCTGATCAATACTATCGGACGATCCTACCTTTCGAGCCTTCGCAAGCAAGGGGATTAATCGTAAATAACTTAAACACAAGATACGATATTAGTGAGTTTGAAACAGGGTTAATGAGGCTTGCGCAAACGTCCTTTGGGCCAGATAAGTACCTTTTTAAGGAAGGGCAAAATCTTGACCGGGAAACGGTTGGTTTATGGCTGAACCGGAAAATGACGGAGACGCAGCTACAAGATGCTGGTTTAAAAGAAGAGGAAAACATTGGTTTGAATCCGCAAATTCCTGAAGGCGGAGATATAGCAGCGAATAATGAACAAAACCCGATTTATTTAGCGCATCTTTTAGAGCATAACTATCTTCTTAAAGATGAAGACGGTACGGTTCGTCTCGGAGGAGTGGTGATCGGACTGGCATTAAACTCTGTCCACTATTACCAAAAAGAAGCTTACGGTGCCACATTTGAATCCGAAATTTCACAAGCCAAACTTGAAGAAGAAGGAAAAAGAATCGCTGGTGAAGTACTGACTAGACTTCGTGGGATGAAGAGCTTAGCGAATGTCCCCATTACGATTGCACTTTTTAAACAGAAAAGTCGATCTTCTGTTGTTCCAGGGAATTTTATCGCTTACGCCTCAGCAGATAAAGGAAGTTCAAAATTGGGAGCTTGGCAAAGCGTAAACGAAAATTATTTCCTGTTTCCGTCCACAGAAGCGACAAATGCCCATCGTGACGATGTGACTTTCTTCTTGAATTTTAAACAGGATGTGGAAACGTATTTTCCGAACTTTAACGGTGTTATTGGTCAGGCATTTTATGTTGGAGATCAGCTTCAAGAGTTGAAAATCGATATCCCGATCCAGTTTTACGGAAAAGCAGAGGCAGTTGGCTTTACACAATACGTAACAGGGTTAGTGATGGAACATTTCCCTGACTATTATTCAGTAGAGGTGAACATCACTTCCGTCAATGGACAAGAAGGCCTCATCGTAAAAGAGGCGGGAGACAAAGAACCGTTTGTTCATATTTATCAATAATTAAGGTTCTTTTCTTAAACTTTGTTGCTTTTTGGAACATAATTGTGACGATTGTGCTAAGTTTCCGCAGAAAACAGCATTAATTAATAAGAAAAGAGCCTGCAAACTAAATTCTTAAGCGCAAAATAGCTATTTCCACGTTAAAATCGGCTTTAAGATTTTAACAACAATCTTTACCAAAACAGCCATAGTCTAAAGACAAGGTGGATGCCTTGTCTTTTTTCTGTTCATTTGAAGGTCCGTTTGTTGTCGTGCTAAAATGGGATGTGGAACGTTTTCATCATAAGGAGGCGGAAGAGATGGTACAACCGTATAAACATGAACCATTCACAGACTTTTCTCATGATCATGAACGCGAAGGATTTTTATTAGGCTTACAAACAGTAGAAGGATATCTTGGCCAAGACTATGACTTAATCATTGGTGGCGAGCGAATTTCAACAGAAGATAAAATAGTATCATACAATCCATCACATAAAATAGAAGTCGTTGGACGCGTCTCTAAGGCGAATCGTGAATTAGCAGAAAAAGCGATTCAAGCGGCAGTGGAGGCATTTAAAACGTGGAGAAAAGCAAAGCCAGAATTACGTGCAGATGTGCTCTTTAAAGCAGCTGCCATCATACGCCGTCGCAAGCACGAATTCTCCGCCTTGTTAACAAAAGAAGCGGGGAAACCTTGGAGAGAAGCAGATGCGGATACAGCAGAAGCGATCGACTTCTTAGAATATTACGCACGTCAAATGCTGGACCTTAAGGACGGTGTGCCGGTAAATAGCCGTCCAAATGAATTTAACCGGTATGACTATATTCCATTGGGTGTCGGAATTATCATCTCTCCTTGGAATTTCCCGCTTGCCATCATGGCTGGAACAACCGTAGCCGCGATCATTACTGGAAATACGGTTCTTTTAAAACCAGCTTCAACCACTCCTGTTGTAGCAGCGAAGTTTGTGGAAGTGATGGAGGAAGCGGGATTACCAAAGGGTGTATTGAACTTTGTACCTGGAAGTGGAGCTGAGGTGGGTGACTACTTGGTAGATCACAAGGATACACGTTTTATCTCCTTTACAGGATCAAGAGATGTTGGACTTCGAATTTTCGAGCGTGCCTCTAAATTAAATGAAGGCCAAATCTGGTTAAAGCGTGTGATAGCTGAGATGGGTGGAAAAGACACGATCGTCGTTGATCAGGAAGCGGATCTTGAATTAGCGGCACAGTCCATTGTTGCCTCAGCATTTGGCTTCTCTGGTCAAAAATGTTCGGCATGCTCCCGTGCAGTCATCGTGGAGGATGTTTACGATACCGTATTAAAGCGAGTAGTGGAACTAACGAATCAGTTAACTCTTGGCAATCCTGAAGAGCAAAGTACGTATATGGGACCAGTGATTGATCAAAGTGCTTTTAATAAAATCATGAGTTATATTGATATTGGAAAGCAGGAAGGCCGTCTAGTCGCTGGAGGAGGGGGAGATAACTCTAAAGGCTTTTTCATCAAACCTACCGTATTCGCTGATTTAGCTCCAAATGCTCGACTCATGCAAGAAGAAATCTTTGGCCCGGTTGTTGGTTTTACAAAAGCTAAGGACTTTACAGAAGCGATTGAGATAGCCAATAACACGGAATATGGATTAACAGGAGCTGTTATCACCACCAACCGTGAACATATGCAACAAGCCCGCGAAGATTTCCACGTAGGAAATCTATACTTTAACCGCGGCTGTACAGGAGCAATTGTCGGATACCAGCCATTCGGAGGCTTTAATATGTCAGGAACCGACTCAAAAGCGGGTGGCCCTGATTATTTATTGCTCCATTTGCAGGCAAAAACAACATCTGAATTGTATTAATTAGTTTGCTAGCACCACTCCAGGTTTGGGGTGGTGTTTTTTGTGAATGAATGCTCTGGAGCAAAGGTGGTGGTGGTGATTATGACGCGAGAGTGAAGGTTGAAGGGAGGAGAGGAGTCATAAGAAGCGGTTTATGACATAAAAGCAAGGGGAAACGAGTACAAGAGGTCATAAAATCAGAATTATGACATCAGACCAAGGAAAACACAACTCGAGAAGTCATAACAACAAGAAAATGTAGGTGCTAGTTCACTAGAATTCACCCAAAAAAGCCCACTTTTCCAACTTAATTTTATAAATTTCAGTGTATACATATCAGTAAATGGTGGGTTGAGCCCTATAAACATATCAATACTATGAATATTTATAAATTAACAGGTTTATTTTCAGATAATTCAGTTAGATAGAACCCAGTATGTATGCTACGCTTGTTATATTGGTTCGGTCACGGTAAGAAATCATGTGTATAATTTTACAAAGAAATTGTATGAGCCAATAAAATCATTGAGAGGGGAAATGTGAAAAAAATATGGAAACTGCTACGTTAGTTACTTTTATTGTGTATCTAGTTGGCATGCTGATCATTGGTTTGATCTCATTTAAGCTAACTAGCAATCTATCGGATTATGTCTTAGGAGGAAGAAGTCTTGGACCAGGTGTAACAGCTTTAAGTGCTGGTGCCTCTGATATGAGTTCATGGCTGCTACTTGGATTACCTGGGCTTGCTTATGCCACTGGATTAGATTCCATTTGGATGTGTGTGGGTTTAATTATTGGTGCGTATTTAAACTGGAAATTTGTTGCATCAAGATTAAGATCGTACACTGAGGTGGCGAATGATTCGATTACGGTCCCCGATTTTTTTGAAAATCGCTTCAAAGATCAATCACGTTTACTACGAGTTATCTCCGCGTTAGTCATATTAATCTTTTTCACCTTTTACGCGTCCTCAGGTTTAGTAGGAGGAGCACTGTTATTCCAAGAAACGTTTGGAATGTCTTATAATACAGCTCTCTTTATCGGAGCCATTGTTATTATTTCGTATACTTTCTTAGGAGGCTACTTAGCGGTCAGTTGGACGGACTTTTTCCAAGGATTGTTAATGTTCTTAGCATTGGTGATTGTTCCGATTGTCGCTATATTTAAATTAGGTGGTTGGGGTGAATCGATGGACGCCATCCGCAGTATTGATCCTTCCTATCTCAATGCATTTGATTCAGTGACGGCAATGGGGACGATCTCATTACTTGCATGGGGATTAGGCTACTTCGGTCAACCGCATATTATCACCCGCTTTATGGGTATTCGTTCCACGGAGGAAGTAAGAAAAGCCAGATGGATTGGGATGGGCTGGATGACCATTTCAGTAGTTGGAGCGATCATTGTTGGGTTGGTCGGAATCGCTTATTTTGCTGATAATCCACTAATTACAGCGGATGTAAATAATAGCGAGAAAGTGTTTATCTTTTTCTCAGACATCTTGTTTAATCCTTGGGTATCAGGAATTCTGCTTGCTGCCATTCTTTCGGCCATTATGAGTACCATTGATTCACAGCTATTAGTATCTTCCAGTGCGTTAGCCGAAGACTTTTACAAAGCACTGTTCCGAAAGAATGCTAGTGATGCAGAATTGGTGTGGGTTGGTAGAGCAGGAGTCATTGTTATTGCCCTTGTTGCCATTGCACTTGCTTATACAGGCAATCCTGAAAATGGAGGAGCGTCTATATTAGACCTTGTTAGTTATGCTTGGGGTGGATTTGGAGCGGCATTCGGTCCGGTAATCATTCTGTCTCTTTATTGGAAGCGAATGAACCGAAATGGTGCTCTAGCGGGTATGATTACAGGTGCTGTTACCGTGGTTGTGTGGAAGCAGTTAACTGTGGCTGGCATTATCCCATTTGAGTTGTATGAAATTGTGCCTGGGTTTATCTTAGCGACGATTGCCATTATCGTGTTCAGTTTAACAGGAAACGAACCGCGAAAAAACATTAAAGAAGAATTTGTTGAAGCGGTTGAGAATGATAACGAGAAATAATAGAACGGCCACTCGCGAGTTTAGCGAGTGGTTTTTACATATATTAATAATTTGTAAAGGTTAAAAACCAGAGAATAGGGCGAATTTTAGGTCTGATGACACAGAAAAAGGAATATTTCGGTTAGTGAATTACTTTATTTGTCGAAAAATAGTACTTTTTTACTGAAATTGTAAATTTACAAAACTAGAAAACTAGCTTAATGATAGCTTCATACTTTTTTCATAACATATTCCTTGTGAGAAAAAGTTATGAGGGGGAAATTCAATGTTTAATAAATCTTTCAAAAAGAAGATCATTCCATTTGCAGCAGTCACAACATTGGCTTTAACAAGCTTAGTAGGATCATTCTCTACTACAGAGGTAGAAGCGAAATCTAGTAAAAGCAACAATGCAGAAATCAAAAATGTTATCTTCCTTATTGGAGATGGAATGGGAGTTTCCTATACTTCAGCCTACCGTTATATGACGGATAGTGATAACTCGAAGTTCGTAGGGAAATCTGAATTTGATAATTACCTTGTTGGTCAACAAATGACCTATCCTGAAGATCCTAAGCAAAACGTAACAGATTCAGCGTCTGCAGCTACGGCTATGTCAGCTGGTATTAAAACATACAACAATGCAATCGCAGTGGATAATGACGGTTCAGAAGTAAAAACGGTCTTAGAAGCAGCGAAAGAAAGAGGCAAAGCGACTGGATTAGTGGCAACTTCTGAAATTACGCATGCAACACCAGCATCATTCGGTTCACATGATGAAAGCAGAAAAAACATGAATGCCATCGCAGATGATTATTTTGATGATGTAATTAATGGCAAGCAAAAGGTAGATGTTCTACTTGGTGGTGGTACAAGCCTATTTGATCGTGCAGATCGTGATTTAACAGCAGAATTTCAGGAAGCTGGATATAGCTATGTAACAAATAAAGAAGATCTGCTAAATGATACAAATGATCGGATTCTAGGATTGTTTGCGGAAGGTGGACTTCCAAAGATGATTGACCGCACGGAGGATGTTCCTTCATTAGAAGATATGACAAATACAGCAATTGATCGTTTATCAAAAGATAAAGATGGCTTCTTCTTAATGATTGAGGGTAGCCAAATTGACTGGGCTGGCCATGATAATGACATTGTTGGTGCCATGAGTGAAATGGAAGACTTTGAAAAGGCATTTAAAGCAGCTATTGAGTTTGCTAAGAAGGATAAGCACACGTTAGTCGTTGCAACAGCTGACCATTCAACGGGTGGATACTCAATTGGTGCGGATGGAGTCTATAACTGGTTCGGTGAGCCAATTAAAGCAGCAAAGCGCACACCTGACTTTATGGCAGCTGAAATCGTAGCAGGAGCAAACGTAAGAGAAACACTAACCAAATATATCGACCAAAGTATCCTTGCCTTAACCGATGCTGAAATTGCTTCAGTAGAGGAAGTAGCTTCTAAGAAAGCTGTGGATATTGATAATGCCATTGAGGAAATTTTTAACGAGCGTTCTCACACTGGGTGGACAACGGGTGGACATACAGGAGAAGACGTACCTGTATATGCATACGGTCCTGCTAGTGATCGTTTTGCTGGTCAAATCGACAACACCGATCATGCGAAAATCATCTTTGACTTATTAGAAAAAGGGAAAAATAAGACGGTTATTAATGATAAGTAAGAAGCAAGAAGAATCCCGTTGGAAAGCAGCGGGTTCTTTTTCTTAAAAGGAGGCTAACTAACTATGAAAAGAATTTCTATAGCACTTATTCTCTTACTTTTATCTGTTGTTACAGCTTGCAATAATGAAGATAAGCTAAGCGGGGAAAAGGTATCAGCAACAGCTACTGCTAAAGAACCAACAAAAGGCACAACCGAGTATGTTCCAAACCCACAAGTACCAGATGATCGTGAACTGGATGAAGTAGGGGAGGTTCTTACTGATCGTAAAGGAGAAATTACGCTCCTTAGCCAGCTGACACCAAATGAAGTGGTAAAGCTTGGACCTATTCAATTGGTTGTAAAAGATGTAAAGACCATTCATCTACGTCCGGATTATGGAATGATTGATTATTTTCATATGTTAACTCATGATGAAGAATTTGATTTTGTTAAGGTGTATTTTGAAGTAACAAACACATCCAACGAAGAAATGAACTTTGGTCCTGTTGCACTTGTTGAAACAAGTGAAGGAGAAAAGGTCACATGGGAAAAGGATATTTACTTAGACGGGTTGCACGGTGTGTATGCTCCTGGTGAAAAGAAGCAGGGGAATGTTGGATTTATTTTAGAGAACTCTAATATCCAATCAGTAAAAGTACTAACTAGTGATGTCTACGATGTGAACGAAAAGCTAATCCAAAAGGCTACGGAGCTTGAGTATACGTTTAGTGAATAATGATGTGTGTGCCACTCTTTGGAGTGGTTTTATGTTGTTTAGGAGATTAAATAGCTGAAGATAATAAAAGGGTGAAGAGATGGTAAGTGAGGGTGTTGGCTCGCAAACTTTGAGAATCGCAAATAAGAGAGGGCGGATCGCAAATAAAGTTTGAGAATCGCAAATAAGAGTGGCGGATCGCAAATAAAGTTTGAGAATCGCAAATAAGAGAGGGCGGATCGCAAATAAAGTTTGAGAATCGCAAATAAGAGTGGCGGATCGCAAATAAAGTTTGAGAATCGCAAGTAAAAGTGTAGGATCGCAAATAAAGTTTGAGAATCGCAAATAAGAGTGTTGGATCGCAAATAAAGTTTGAAAATCGCAAATAAGAGTGTCGGATCGCAAATAAAGTTTGAGAATCGCAAATAAAAATTCAGAATCGCAAATAAATCTCTGGAATCGCAAATAAAAATTCAGAATCGCAAATATATCCTGGAAATCGTAGATAATCATCTTCAAAATTGATCGAGTTCCGTTGAAATATCCTCTCGAGCATCAAAAAGTGCTGGCTGAATGCTGATTCGGCCAGTTTTTTGTTGATTAACTTCTGATTTTGAATCATCTCCGATCATCCGCCTCCATTTTTGGATTCGTCTAGTTCCATCGGCTTGCCTTACGCTTGCCTTACGCTTGTCGGGGCTGTTCAAGCCGCTTCCGCTTTGGGATTCGTCTAGCTCCAGCGGCTCGGGGCTCGGGGTCATAAGCCAAAGCCCTCCAGAGGTCAGGACCTCTTGCGGTCTTCGTCTTATACCTGTCGCCCCTGACCAAGCCGCTTCCGCTTTGGAGATTTTGTCGAAAAAATAATCTGAAAATTTTAGAAAAAGTGGTTCCTATCTCCAAAACTCTGTTATATAATACAACATGTAAATATAACTGTATTATAACAACTGGGACAAAAAATGAAGGGAGAGGTTTTTACAATGACAAATGAAAGAGTAAGAGAGTTACAGGAAAGCTGGGAAATGGATGCGCGTTGGCAGGGGATTGAAAGACCGTATTCTGCCGAAGAGGTTATTAAATTAAGAGGTTCGATTGATATTGAACATACACTGGCTCGTCGGGGAGCAGAAAAACTGTGGAAGCTTGTGAAGGAAGAAGACTTCGTCAATGCACTTGGCGCATTAACGGGGAATCAAGCGGTTCAACAGGTGAAGGCGGGCTTGAAGGCGATATACTTAAGCGGATGGCAAGTGGCAGCAGATGCTAACCTCTCTGGACATATGTATCCAGATCAAAGCTTGTATCCAGCTAACTCTGTACCAAGTGTGGTAAAGAGGATTAATCAAGCATTACAACGCGCGGACCAAATTACTCACTCGGAAGGGGACGATTCGATCGATTGGTTTGCACCGATTGTGGCTGATGCGGAGGCTGGATTTGGTGGCCAATTAAACTGTTTTGAATTGATGAAAGGTATGATTGAAGCGGGTGCTGCTGGTGTGCACTTCGAAGATCAACTGTCTTCAGAGAAAAAATGTGGTCATTTAGGAGGAAAAGTACTACTTCCGACTCAAACGGCTGTACGCAACTTAATTGCGGCACGTCTTGCTGCTGATGTAATGGGTGTTCCAACTGTACTAGTGGCAAGAACGGATGCCAATGCGGCTGACCTTATTACAAGTGATGTGGATCCGGTTGATGCTCCGTTTATAACAGGTGAAAGAACACCAGAAGGATTTTTCCGAACGAATGCTGGACTCGACCAAGCCATTGCTAGAGGGTTAGCATACGCACCATACGCCGATCTGATTTGGTGCGAAACTTCGGAGCCTAATATTGAAGAAGCACGTCGATTTGCCGAAGCGATCCATGAGAAGTTCCCTGGAAAGCTTTTAGCATATAATTGTTCTCCATCGTTTAACTGGAAAAAGAAGCTCGATGATGACACGATTGCAAAGTTCCAAATTGAGCTTGGTAAAATGGGCTACAAATTCCAGTTTGTCACTCTAGCTGGTTTCCATGCGCTAAACCACAGCATGTTTGAACTTGCTCGTGGTTATAAAGATCGTGGAATGGCAGCGTATTCAGAGCTTCAGCAAGCAGAGTTTGCTAGCGAAGAAAAAGGCTATACGGCTACAAGACATCAACGAGAAGTGGGTACAGGTTACTTTGACCAAGTCTCAATGGTGATTTCTGGTGGTACTTCTTCCACCACTGCTTTAAAGGGGTCAACGGAAGAAGAGCAGTTTACAGCATCAAAGTAAGAGGCTTCAAACTTGTTTTACACCTTTATTTGTAAACCTCCATTTTGTCCTTCTCTTTCTAATGAAAGGGAAGGAATTTTTTTGGCCTTACGATTGGGTTATACTTTATATACGAACAATTATAAGGGGATCATCATACAAATTTAAGGAGGAGGAATGATATATGCGACCTGATATTGATGAATATCTTCAACAAGGGATTCACGGGAAAAAGGAAACCAATCCGGATGAAAGACGCCGATTTTTAGGAACCTTACGAGAACGTGTCGTCATTGCCCTAAAACAACCACAGTTGATAGAGCTAGGCATCTATCCAGAGGTGGAGACCGCTTTAAAAGAAAATAAAAAAGCCCATCTCTATTTGAATGGCAATATGAGTTACGAGTTTTTGTCTAAGTATAAAAAAATAGCCGATCAGTATGATGTTGAATATACGCTTGTGACAAACAAAGAATATGACTCGGAACTCGGGCTTGTTCTAGCCTATGATTACGCAATAGATAAGGAAAGCATCTATGTCGAAAAGAAAGTAAGCATAGAACCAACTCCAAAGAAAAAGGGCTTCTTTGAAAAGCTATTTGGCAATTAACTTGGCAGTCACGAAAAGTGTACTGCTTTTTCTGTGGAATACTTTGCCCAAAGCCTAAAACTTTGATATCATCAGTGTATTATTGTGTGAAAAGTTCAAAAAAATTTATGGAGGTGAGAGGATGTCAAGAATATCCATCGAAGAGGTAAAGCATGTGGCGCATTTAGCGAGACTTGCGATTACTGAAGAAGAAGCTGTGAATTTTCAAAAACAGCTTGATGCCATCATTACATTCTCGGAGCAATTGAACGAGCTTGATACAGAAAATGTGGAACCGACATCCCATGTTTTAGATATTAAGAATGTTTTAAGAGAAGATGTTTCAAAAGAAGGCTTGCCACAAGAGCTTGTCTTAAAAAATGCACCAGATCAACAGGACGGACAAATCAAAGTTCCGCCGATTATTGAGTAAGGAGGGACCATATGAGCTTATTCGATCAAAAAGTATCTGATCTTCATGAACAGTTACATAAAAAAGAAATTAGTGTTTCAGATCTTGTAGATGAGTCGTATAAAAGAATAGCACAAGTCGACGACCAGGTAGCCGCATTTTTAACATTAGATGAAGAGCGAGCACGAAGCCAAGCCAAAAAACTAGATGAAAAACTAGGAACCGATGAAGTAAAAGGTTTGCTGTTCGGTATGCCGGTAGGGGTTAAAGACAATATTGTCACGAAGGATTTGCGTACAACAGCAGCAAGTCAAATTCTACATAATTTTGATCCCATCTATGATGCTACTGTTGTGAAAAAGCTTCAGGAAGCAGAAACGATTACGATTGGGAAATTAAATATGGACGAGTTCGCCATGGGATCATCCACGGAAAACTCCAGTTTTAAAAAGACGAAAAATCCTTGGAATATTGAGACCGTTCCTGGAGGATCTTCAGGTGGTTCAGCAGCAGCTGTAGCAGCAGGTGAGGTTCCATTCTCATTAGGATCGGATACGGGTGGGTCTATTCGTCAGCCAGCAAGTTTTTGTGGAGTGGTTGGGTTAAAGCCTACATATGGACGAGTATCTCGTTTTGGGTTAATTGCCTTTGCTTCTTCGCTAGACCAAATTGGTCCAATTACTAGAACCGTTGAAGACAACGCATATGTATTACAGGCCATTGCCGGTGTGGATCCAATGGATTCAACGTCTGCCAATGTTGAAGTTCCTTCATATGTGAATGCCTTAACAGGTGATGTAAAAGGGTTAAAGATTGGGGTACCGAAGGAATATATTGGAGAAGGTGTGAACCCAGAGGTTCGTGAATCAGTCCTGAAAGCTCTTGCGACACTTGAAAAGTTAGGAGCCTCTTGGGAGGAAGTTTCTTTACCTCACTCAAAGTATGCACTTTCAACGTATTACCTACTAAGTTCTTCCGAAGCGTCTGCTAACCTAGCGCGCTTTGACGGAGTCAGATATGGCTATCGTTCTCCGAATTCGAACAACTTAATGGATCTGTATAAAAACTCTAGAGCAGAGGGCTTTGGAGATGAAGTGAAACGCAGAATCATGCTTGGTACCTTTGCATTAAGCTCAGGGTATTATGATGCGTATTATAAAAAAGCACAAAAGGCACGTACATTGATTAAAAAGGATTTCGAAGATGTATTTGCGAAGTATGATGTGATTGTTGGACCAACGACACCAACACCTGCTTTTAAAATCGGTGAAAAAACAAGCGATCCATTAACAATGTATGCTAACGATATTTTAACCATTCCAGTTAATCTTGCTGGGGTACCTGGAATTTCTGTTCCATGTGGTTTTGATCAAGGACTGCCATTAGGTTTACAAATTATCGGTAAGCACTTTGACGAAGCAACTGTCTACCGTGTAGCTCATGCATTTGAGCAGGCGACAGACTTCCACAAGCAAAAGCCAGGTCTGTAAGGGGGATAAGAATGGAATTCGAAACGGTAATTGGACTTGAAGTCCATGTAGAGTTAAAAACAGAGTCAAAAATCTTCTCTGCAAGTCCCAACCATTTTGGTGCGGAACCAAATACCAATACGACGGTAATCGACCTTGGATACCCAGGGGTGTTGCCGGTATTAAATAAAAAGGTAGTCGACTACGGGATGAAGGCTTGTATGGCCTTAAACTGTAACGTCGCAACTCATACGAAGTTTGATCGAAAAAACTACTTTTATCCAGATAACCCAAAGGCGTACCAGATTTCTCAATTTGACCAGCCGATTGGTGAACACGGGTTTATCGAAATTGAAGTCGATGGCTATAAGAAAAAAATCGGCATCACAAGAATTCATTTAGAAGAGGATGCTGGGAAGCTGAATCATGAAAATGGATACTCTCTATGTGACTACAATCGTCAGGGAACACCTTTGATTGAGATTGTATCAGAGCCGGATATTCGTACAGCGAATGAAGCCTATGCGTATTTAGAAAAATTAAAATCGATTATTCAATATACTGGAGTTTCTGATTGTAAGATGGAGGAAGGCTCCTTACGTTGTGATGCGAATATTTCGATTCGTCCAGTGGGACAAGAGGAATTTGGGACAAAGACGGAGTTAAAGAATTTAAACTCCTTTAACTTTGTTCGCAAAGGTATCGAATATGAAGCGAAGCGTCAGGAAGAAGTGGTTCGTGCGGGTGGAGAGATTCAGCAGGAAACACGTCGTTACGATGAGGCATCCAATACGACTTTATTAATGAGGGTCAAAGAAGGTTCTGAAGATTATCGTTATTTCCCTGAACCAGATTTAACGGATCTTTACATTGATGAAGATTGGAAGGCTCGCATTCGTGCTGAAATTCCAGAGCTTCCAGATTCAAGACAAAAGCGTTATACCGAAGAGTGGGGATTACCTGCGTACGATGCGGCTGTTTTAACAGTGGTAAAGGAAACAGCTGACTTTTTTGAAGCAACGGTTGCAGCTGGGGCGGATCCGAAACAAGCATCCAACTGGATTATGGGTGAATTATCGGCCTATTTAAATTCCGAACAAAAGGAACTGGCTGATGTAGTCCTAACACCAGAAGGTCTTGCGGGAATGATTAAGCTTATTACTGACGGAACCATTTCTTCTAAGATTGCGAAGAAGGTGTTTAAAGAGCTTGTTGAAAAAGGCGGAAGTGCTGAGAAAATTGTCAAAGACCAAGGTCTAGTACAAATTTCTGATGAAGGTGCTCTACTAACAGTAATCGCTGAAGTTCTTGATGCCAATCCACAATCCATTGACGATTTTAAAAATGGTAAGGAAAAGGCGATTGGTTTCCTTGTTGGTCAGATCATGAAAGCAACAAAGGGCCAAGCTAACCCACCACTAGTAAATAAGTTATTGCAACAAGAAATCAGAAAACGTTAAAAAAGAAATTCCCTTGCTTAGGAAGTAGCAAGGGAATTTCTTTATTGTTAGGCTTTTTGTTGAAGTAGGTCTGCGCCTTTTTTGAAAACTGTTTTGCGAAGGAAAGGAACAACCCAATAGTCTAAGCCGTAACGTCCTGCATTGAATCCGGCAGTAAGAATGATGACACCCATTAGAATGTCTGTAGGGTTATGAGAAACCGTACCAGCTAGCATGAAAGAGAAGTTCATTACTAATCCAAAGAACATTGCTGCACTTGTAAAGCAACCAAGAATTAATCCTAAACCTACTAGAAACTCGCCCCAAGGTACGAGGAAGTTAAATAGATCCACGTTCGGTAGTGCCACACCTTCAAGGAAAGATACATACCAGCCATAAACAATGCCATCTGGACCAGCGACAGGGTTTGCAATAGAACCTTTTAAGAATCCAGCAGCATCAAACCCGCCAGTTATTTTGCCCCAGCCTCCTGTCATCCAAGCATAACCGAGATATACCCGTAATACAGTAAGAAGTGCTGCAGAAATCTTGTTTTCTCTTAAAAATTGATTAAACATAAATGATTCCGCCTTTCAAAAGTTATTTAATAAATGATTACACTCATAATATACAATGTTGTGATAGTGAAAAGAATCGTTTTGTGAAACAGTTCACAAATTGATCGAAATCTTTTGAACGAATTGTTAACAAAGTCCATTTTTGACTTAAGCCTTGTTCGAAAGAATGTTTGTATCCTTCTTAATAATCGTTTTACGAAGGAAAGGAACAACCCAATAGTCTAAACCGTAAAGTCCTGCATTGAATCCGGCAGTAAGAATAATTACCCCCATTAGAATGTCTGTAGGGTTATGAGATACGGTACCAGCAAGCATGAAAGAGAAGTTCATGACTAAACCGAAGAACATCGCTGCACTTGTAAAACAACCAAGAATTAATCCTAATCCGACTAGAAACTCGCCCCAAGGTACAAGGAAATTAAATAGACCCACGTTCGGCAGTGCTACACCTTCAAGGAAAGATACATACCAGCTATACACAATTCCATCTGGACCAGCGACAGGGTTTGCGATAGAACCTTTTAAAAATCCAGCAGCATCAAATCCACCAGTTATTTTGCCCCAGCCTGCTGTCATCCAAGCGTACCCGAGATACACACGTAATAATGTAAGAAGAGCTGCAGAAATCTTGTTTTCTCTTAAAAATTGATTAAACATAAATGATTCCGCCTTTCAAAAATATTTAATTAACGATTACACTCATAATATACGACGCGACCATAGTAATAACCACAGGGATATACGTTAGTTCACAGTTTGTTAAAAGCTTATTGACCGAAGTGTGAACTATGTCACTTTTATGAACAACAGGAATAGACAAGTTTGGTGGAAATAAGTATGTATTTCCCAGGAAAAGAGTATTTCCGACAAAAAAACAACCCATTCGTTGTCGAATGAGTTGTTCAGTAAGGATTATTTCTCTTCCTTTAATAATGCGATAGATTCATTAAATTCTTTTTCAATTTGATCATTGTGTTTAAATGTGAGGATGCTGACAATAATCGCAACGATCGCATTGAGGATGAAGCCAGGAACAATTTCGTATAAGTCAAAAATTCCACCCTCAGCTTGTTTCCATAAAATCACCGTAATGGCACCTGTGATTATCCCTGAAATAGCTCCCCAGTTCGTCATCTTTTTCCAGAAGAGACTGAGGATAATCACCGGACCAAAGGACGCTCCAAAACCTGCCCAAGCGTAAGCAACGAGTGACAGAATCGTATTATCTTGATCGAGTGCTAATAAGAGGGCAATAACAGCCACTGTTAATACAGCTAATCTCCCCATTAATACATAATGCTTGTCGGTCGCTTCTTTCTTTAATAGTACTTTGTATAAATCTTCAATAAGAGCACTCGATGTAACAATGAGCTGAGATGAAATGGTGCTCATGATCGCAGCTAAGACAGCGGCTAGTAAGAACCCTGCAATGATCGGATGGAACAAATATTGCCCAAGTTCAATAAAGACAGCTTCTGGATTAGAAAGGGTTAAATCAGGATTTTTCTTGAAATACGCAATCCCAATCATCGCTGTAAGGATGGTTCCAATAAGAGAAAATATCATCCAGGTCATCCCGATGCGGCGGGCACTTTTTATTTCTTTAACGGTCGTGATGGCCATAAAACGTACGATGATATGTGGCTGGCCAAAGTATCCTAACCCCCACGCCATAGCCGAGACGACTCCGATGAAGCTAGCACCTTTTAATAAATCCAAAAAGGTTGGATTCACAAGTCGAACGGTTTCAAACGTTTCAGAAGGTCCACCTGTTGCAAATACACCAATAATAGGGACAAAAATAAGTGCGAGTAGCATCATAAGTCCTTGAATAAAGTCGGTATAACTTACGGCCAAGAACCCACCAAATAAAGTATAGGCAACAACAACAGCAGATACGATCAATAAACCCGTATGATAGCTAACACCGAAAGAGCTCTGAAAAAATACGCCCCCTGAGACCATTCCGGAAGAAACATAAAAGGTAAAGAAAACAAGAATAACAATTCCAGAAACAATTCGAAGAAGCATCGTACGATCTTTAAATCGGTTCTCTAAGTAACCAGGAATTGTGATTGAGTCATTTGCCACCTGAGTATAGGAACGAAGTCTTGGAGCAACAAGAACCCAGTTGAGGTAGGCACCTATGGTAAGTCCGATGGCAATCCATGCATCGACCATTCCATTGACATAAATGGCTCCAGGTAACCCCATTAAAAGCCAGCCACTCATGTCGGCTGCACCTGCACTGAGTGCGGTTACCGCAGGACCTAATGAGCGGCCGCCTAACATATAGTCCGTCAGATTACTAGTTTTTCTGTAAGAGTACCAACCAATTAGTAGCATACCCGCCATGTAGATCGCAATGGAGATCGCTTGGTAAAATTCATTCGACATATACCTTCCCCCTTTATTATAGTGAAAAACTAATTATAAAAATATATGCAATATTCTATCATTATTATGCAAACGTGACGATATTTTTTTACCCGAAATAAATCGTGAAAGTGGTAACAAAAAAGCTTTTCTTAGAAAGTATTGGATCCATTTTTCGAATAATAATTCATTAGTTGAAAATACTTAAAAAAATTCAATCAAACGTTTGATTGAATTTTTTAGTCCTCATTTTATAGGCTTAGGAGGGATTCGGTCATCCTTAAGCTTTTTATCATTAATTTTCAACTCCGTATGATTCAAGAAATTACGGATATTGGAACGGTGTAAAAAGAAAAGGAGAAGTAAGAATAAGAAAAAGATAAGATCGGTATGATAGCCTTCCTCAAAAAAAGAATATATCAGCATGGCAAAGCCAACAGATATCGAACCAAAAAAAACATATTTTGATACAAAAATAACGAAGAAAAAGGTAAGAAAGGTTATTAGAAATAATATAGGGTTATAAATGATTAAAAATCCAGCTGTGGTCGCTATGGCTTTCCCCCCACGAAACCCTGCAAAGATCGGAAAGCAATGACCGATTACTGCTAGTAATCCCGTATACAAAGGATCAATATTGGAATGCAGCAACAGAGGTAAATACGTCGCAAGGGCTCCTTTGCCAACATCAACGAGAAGAACAATGATTCCTGCCTTTTTTCCCAGAACTCTGATCGTATTCGTAGCACCTGGATTGTTACTACCAAGCGTTCGAATATCCACTTGAAAGAGCCATTTTCCAACAAGTAATGCGGTTGGAATGGATCCGAGTAAATAGGCTATGATAAGTAGTCCATACTCCATAGAATTCCTCCTTACATTTAATTGTTATTATGTCTAAATATTACCATATTCTTAGTGATGCTGTAGAGTTGAGATTTTTACTTTTACCTATCTCCATGATATGATAGATTGTCAACAGATTTGCAGGAATGTAAGCAGTGAGATATGATATTAATGTTAAATGATGGAATCGGCATCGAAGTATACATACGAATATAAAAAGAACCTTATTTTTTGAAATAGGATGATGAAAATGAAAAGAGCAAGAATTATTTATAATCCTACCTCAGGAAGAGAAGCCTTTAAAAAGCAACTGCCAGAGGTACTGCAAAAGCTAGAAATGGCCGGTTATGAGACTTCTTGTCATGCAACAACGGGTGCAGGTGACGCAACAGAGGCGGCTAAAATTGCCGTTGCTCGAAAATACGATCTGGTTGTAGCAGCAGGTGGAGACGGGACGATCAATGAAGTGGTGAACGGACTTGCTGAGCAAGAGTATCGTCCAAAGCTTGGAGTCATTCCAGTTGGAACCACCAATGATTTCGCAAGAGCTCTTCATATTCCGCGGGATATTGAAGCGGCAGCTGATATTATCGTTAAGGGAGATACGATTCCTGTTGATATCGGCCGAATCAATGACAAGTATTTTATTAATATTGCTGGTGGCGGCCGTTTAACAGAGTTAACGTACGAGGTACCAAGCAAACTGAAAACGATGCTTGGGCAACTGGCTTATTACTTAAAAGGCATTGAAATGCTCCCTTCCATTCGTGCAACAGATTTAAGTATCGAGTATGATGGAAAGCTTTTTGAAGGAGAGGTCATGCTGTTTCTTGTTGGGCTTACCAATTCAGTGGGCGGCTTTGAGCGACTAGCTCCGGATGCGTCGATTAATGATGGAATGTTTACTTTATTAATTTTAAAAAAGACAAACCTTGCAGAATTTATCCGCATCGCTACATTAGCTGTTCGCGGAGAGCATGTTAACGATCCGCATGTTATTTATACAAAGGCAAACCGGATCAAAGTCCACTCTGAGGAAAAGGTTCAGCTGAATCTCGATGGAGAATTCGGAGGTCTTTTACCTGCAGAGTTCGTGAATTTATACCGACATTTAGAAGTGTTTGTACCGATTGACCAAATACGTGAGCAGGACCGACCAGTGGAAGGTTGGAATGTTTCAGGAAACTAATCACGATACAGGTGGTTAGTTTCTTTTTGTGATTTCGTATCCGTGAGGGAGTTATGATACAATTTTTCATATCGAAAAATGATAAAAGGAAGTAACCAATGACAAAAACAATACCTGTTCAAAAAAATGATTATATAGAAGTTGTATTTGAAGACTTAACCCATGACGGTGCAGGCGTAGCCAAAGTAGAGGGTTATCCTTTATTCGTCAAAAATGCTCTGCCTGGTGAAAAAGCAAAAATCAAGGTGATTAAGGTCAATAAGGGATATGGATTCGGCCGTTTAGAGGAAATCCTTGAACAAAGTCCGTACCGTGTGGATGCCCCGTGCCCGATTTACAAGGAGTGTGGAGGCTGCCAGCTTCAGCATTTAAGCTATGAAGGACAACTGTTAGCGAAGGAAAAGCAAGTAAGAGATGTCCTTACCCGTATCGGCAAACTAGAAAATGTAAAGGTTCATCCTGTATTAGGCATGAGTGAGCCTTGGAGATACCGAAACAAAGCACAGGTTCCTGTAGGTGAACGTGAAGGTGGCTTGATTGCCGGTTTTTATCAACAGCGCAGCCATGAAATCATCGACATGGAAGCTTGTATGATTCAGCAGGAAAAAAATGACGAGGTCGTACAAGCAGTAAAGAGAATCTGTACGAAATACGGAGTCACGGCCTACAACGAGCAGCGTCATAAAGGAACATTACGACATATCATGGCTCGCCATGGACAAGTCACAAAGGAAGTCATGGTCGTTCTTGTCACTCGTACCTCGGAGCTTCCAAACAAGGAGAAGATCGTTAAGGAAATCGTTGAAAGTGTTGAAGGAGTTAAATCGATTATCCAGAATGTCAACTCGAAGAAAACCAATGTTATTCTTGGTGACGAAACCCGTGTGTTATGGGGAGAAGAGGTCATCTATGACTTAATCGGCAACGTCAAATTCGCGATTAGTTCAAGATCGTTTTACCAAGTAAATCCGGAACAAACGAAGGTGCTTTATGACCAAGCCCTAACTTATGCTGAATTGAGTGGTCAGGAAACGGTGATCGATGCTTATTGTGGCATTGGAACGATTTCACTGTTTCTAGCGCAAAAAGCCCAGAAGGTGTACGGAGTTGAAATTGTCCCTGAAGCCATTGCGGATGCGAATCGGAATGCTGATTTAAATGGGATTGATAATGTAGAGTTCGCGGTAGGTGAGGCAGAGGTCGTGATTCCTAATTGGTACAAAGAAGGGATCGTGGCGGATGTACTTGTTGTGGATCCACCAAGAAAAGGCTGCGATGATGCCTTGCTGCAGACCATTATTGAGATGAAGCCGAAGAAGGTTGTTTATGTTTCTTGTAATCCGGCTACTTTGGCGCGGGATTTGAGAGTGCTTGAGGATGGTGGGTATCGCACGGTTGAAGTTCAGCCTGTTGATATGTTTCCGCATACGACTCATTGTGAAGCGGTGGCGAAGATTGTTTGGAAAGTGTAACTAACTTTTAGAAATTTTCAAAGCATAATAAACTTTTTCCACACCTTATCAACAGTAGGAAAAAAGTTGTACAAAAAAGTGAGAGAAAAACGCCTGTTATCCCCGACATATCAACAATCGTGAAAAAAGTGTGAGAGAAAAACTTTATTCTAACTCGAATAAAAACGTGGAAAAAAGCGTGAGAAAAGCCCGAAAAAACGGGTTCTTTTCTTGTGGAAACGAGGGAAAAGTGGGGAAATAGAAAGACTTTATTATAACCAGCGAACGAAGGAATAGCGGGAAATTGAGTGGGAAATGAAAGGTAATTTTTAACTGCACATAGTAGAAATAAAAATAAGGAAAATTCATCATTTTTTGATTTTTTATTAAGGGTTAAGGTTTGAATTATTCCTCTTTGATATGCCATGAAAAACTTTTGAAAAAGAGTTATTGTAGTATAGTTGAATGAGACAAAGAGTATATTTGTGTCTCTATAAAAAAATACCGACTTTTAAACAAAATAACGTACCTTAAATAAAAATAGCATCCCAAAACCGAAGGTTTCCTGATCCGATTCAGAAGACCTTCGGTCTTTTTTTCTGAAAAAGAAAGGGAGAACAGGGAGAGGGGAAACAAGAGAAATGTCATGAAGAAAGGTGTGAGGAAAGCAAGATAAAACAGGGTTTCGCAACGGAAAAGAAGGAAGGGAAAGCATGAGCAAAAGTGGGAAAGGAAGCGGGTAAAACGATATGTAAACCTTAACTCTACTCCCCGTTATTTTTTTTCAAAATCTATGCACAGCTTATACACAAATGAGGAAAATGCATGAAAAAAGCAGGAACGTTTATTATTCTTTAGTCTGTAATGCTTATAAAATATCCTTCTACTACCATAATCTTTTTATCTAAGTTCCCAGAAGGTAAGAAGAAGGAATATCAATTACTTTATGTGATGGATTGCATGGCTAATATGTTTTCTATTTATTTTATTTTTATGGAATGTATTTGATGTTCCAAACCATGGTTTAGATAGAGCAGAACATCACTCTCTTTTATTTACTTGATGATCAAGGATTAACATATGATTTTATTGATAATAACCACTGTAGCTTGAATCGTAAGTGTTTTTGCTAATTCCTATACGTATTTCGCTTTTAGAAATGTATAATACTTCTTTCTTTGCTTCTTTTTGGGGCTCAGTGGCTAATATTTTTTAAGACAAGTATTGATTCTGATACATTCAAATATTAATGCTTTTTGTAATCTCTAATTATGAGTTCTTAGAGAGGAGTGAGTATGAGAATATACTATGTGTAATAGAAAAAGAGGTAGACAATCATACTGAATTGAAGTCTTCATACTTAATTAAGTATGCCATGATTGAGGCTGTAAATAATGCAGTTGAACATGGCGGTTTTCCTGTAAACATACAGTTTCTTACCAGTAAAAAGGAGTTTGGTTTTAAAGTCAGTGACAATGGTCGAGGTTTTCTTATAGAGGAGAAGATAAAACTAATTAATGATAAGGGGTTAGATATTCTTCTAACAGACTGTCTATATGAAGAACGAGGTAGAGGGATTTATATGATATATAAGATTGCAAATAGGGTAATTTATAACAAAAAAGGGAACTCGATAACTGTATTATTTCAGAAAATTGAACCTCTAAATTGAAATTAGTAATGTGTTGTAAATCACATCCTTTATTTGAAATATGTTTATAATAAACAATGGAAAGTATTGGTGTCTTTTGTACACAGTGGAAAAAATGTCACAGAATATCCACTTGAAAATAGTAAAATAATACTATATATTTTTCAAAGTAATAAAGGGGCAAATCTATTGAAAAATAGAGACGCAAAACTATAGGGGTTAAGGGCATAAATAGTCTAAGTCAGCCAGTTGCAAAAAAACCCTTCTTTTATTATTAAAAGAAGGGTTTTTTATAAAGGAGATATGTTGTGAAGTTTATATATATTCAATGTTGGTAAAGGTAACTATGATTTTAATATAACCAATAATATTCGATTGAAAAAATTAAAGATATAACTGAGATAGTTGGTACGCCTAATTATGTTAGTTGTATCTGAAGGAAGAGGTAATTTAATAACAATATTGGATCACGAAAAACTATCTGAGGTTATTTGAGTTATGTGATGAATGCTATCACTCTGAAGGTACTGAAATGGAGAGAAAGAAATGAAAATTAATATAAGCAGGAAATTAATATTAGGATTTTCTACTGTCTTATTATTACTGGCAACAGTTTCAATAATAGCGTATGTACAATTTACAATAGTTGATAAAAATTATAAAAATGTTATCGAGGATAGCTTCAAGAAGACAAAGCTGATCAGTGAAATGGAAAATACCATACTTAAAGAGCAGATATACTTACGTGGTTATTTAGTAAACAGTAATACAGAAACTCTCCAAAAATTTCAGGAATCATCACAAAATTTTTCCGAAGTAGTAGAAGAATTTCTAAGTTTTAATGTAAGTAACGAAGCGAAGGAAATAGTTAATGAGTTTGTAGCCGTAGAAAAGGAATACACTCAATTAGCTAATGAACTAATTGTTTTAAAAGATGAGAATAAGAATGATGAAATTACACAATTAATGGTAGAAAAGGGAAATGGATTAGCAACTAAAATTACGGAGGTTGGAGATAAAGCACGTTTATTTCAAGAGACAAGTACGACAGAGACAAGCAACAAACTTTCAGAGGACACAAAAACGAGTAAAATGCTTATTGTTATTATAAGCAGTATAGCTCTTGTTTCAGGTCTTTTCATAGCTTTATACATTAGTAGAAATATATCTTTACCTGTTCAAAAAATCTCAAAATCTGCAAAAAAAATTGCAGATGGTGATCTACTAATTGATGAAATAAGGGTTAGAAATAGAGATGAAATAGGGGATCTGACAGATTCCTTTAATCTGATGGTAAATAATTTAAGAGAGCTAATTTTCAAAGTTAGCAACACATCGGAAACTGTAGCGTCATCTGCTGAAGAGTTAATGGCAAGTGCTGAACAAACAAGTTCAGCTATAACTTCAATCACAACTGCTATACAAGAAGTGGCAAGTGGAGCGGAAGTACAGGGGAGTTCTACAAGAGAAAGTGCGAAATTAGTGTCCGAAATGTTAAATGGAGTCAAGCGTCTATCAGTTACTTCTACAAATGTTGCAGATTCAACTTCAGAAACAGCAATTCAAGCAAATACAGGAAATGAGATGCTACAAAAAGTAGTAGTACAAATGGAGTCTATAAATAATTCAACAAACGAAACAAATAAAGTGATTAGGGAATTAGATAGTAACTCTAAGCAAATAGGAGATATTATTGGTGTGATTACAGGTATAGCTGACCAAACAAACCTGTTGGCATTGAATGCGGCCATTGAATCGGCGAGGGCAGGAGAACATGGGAAGGGATTTGCAGTTGTAGCAAATGAAGTTAGGAAATTAGCAGAACAATCAAGACTTTCAGCAAGCCAAATTGCAAACTTAGTTCAGCTTATTCAAAGCGATGTTGTGCGGGCAGTAGATATGATGAATAATGGAACGAGTGAAGTAACTAAAGGAAGGGTTTTAGTTGAAGATACAGGAAAAGCATTTGGAATGATTATAACTGCTATTGAAAATGTGAGTGCTGAAATACAGGAACTATCTAATGTATCTGAACAAATGTCTACAAGTATGGAACAAGTAAATGCATCCATTGATCAGGTCATCCAAATTTCAAAACAATCCATTGATAATACTGCTGAAATAGCCTCTGTATCAGAAGAACAATTAGCAACGGTGGAAGAAGTAACATCGTCAGCTTCAAACTTATCAAATATGGCTGAGGATTTAAGAGAATTGATAAGGGGCTTTAAGATATAGTTTTATAGTAATAAATGTAATAGTATAGGGGGGATTTTAGAAGATAATCAATCTTCCCCCAGCCAGACGAAAAAAGGTTAGGAGAAGAATTAAATGGAGGTCAAATATATAACACCTGATCAGTTTAGCTATTTCTTGAAATTGGCTGATGCAGTTTGCATTACGGATATTGATCATACTATTTTAGAAGTAAATAATAAATATCTCACTATGACAGGATATACGAAGGAGGAGGTAAGGGGGCGTAATGCTGGTTTTTTAAAATCGAATTTAACTTCTCCATCTATTTATAGGGAAGTAAAGGATACGTTAAAACAGCTAAAATCTTGGTCAGGAGTATTTGTTAATAAAAAGAAATGTGGTAATTTATGGCATTCTCATATTACTATTTCTCCGATAGAGATAGAGAATCGTGTATATTTTATTGGAGTTTTTAGGGAATTAGAACAATTAAATCAAGGTACATATCTTAGTGAAAGTCAAAGGTTAAAAACCAAAAGAGAAATATTAAAAACAATGGCTATCTCATGCGAAATACACGATCCTGGAATTGAAAATCATCTATTAAGAGTACAAAAACTCTGTGAATCCCTTCTACAAAAAATACAAGAAAGAAATGTCCAAGCACATTATGATCCTTCATATTTCACAGATATTGTTTATACAAGTATATTGCATGATATTGGAAAGGCTGGTATTCCAGAGAGTATCTTATATAAGCCTCGGAGTTTAAATAGTTATGAAAGAGATATTATTGAGTTTCATCCAAAATTTGGTGTGGAAATATTGAGTAAAATTTCAATTGATATAAATAATAGCTTTACAAAAAGTCTTGAAATTGCAAAAAATATAATAATGTATCATCACGAGAAGTGGGATGGATCAGGTTATCCATTTAGGTATAAGGGAATGCAAATTCCTTTTGAAGCAAGAGTAGTAGGAATAGTTGATGTCTTTGATGCATTAACCAGTAGAAGAGCATATAAGGATGCTTGGGCAGAGCAGGATGCCCTACATTACATATATAAAGAACGGGGCAAGCACTTTGATCCAGAGATTACAGATGCTTTTTTAGATATGTTTGGAGTGTATAAAAACTAATTTGGTTGTATAATTATAGAAGAAATAAACTCTTGTTTCGAAGTAGTTATAAAAACATCATTTTTTTTGTGGGAACAATTTGAAGGATAAGAGATAGGGATTTTAGTAATATAAAGCCTAAACATTGAAAGAGGAGGGATTAAATATGAACAAGACTCGTAGAAAATTATTGCAATCAATAATAAATAAAAGCTAATGAATGTAGTTCAGAATTGGAGAGCGTCAAAGACGAGGAGCAGGATGCATTCGATAATTTTCCAGAAGGGCTTCAAGTATCAGAACGAGGAGAAGCAATGGAAGATGCAATAAGTAAAATAGAAAATGGATTTCAAGCATAGAAGATGACATTTCATCAATAGAAACAGCTAAGGAATAATATCTAATGCGTAATATCGAGATGACACTTTGTGAGTGGCAAGCAAGTGATGTGGACTTTTTTCGAACTCGTAAACGGTGGAATGCGGGTTTGGCGGGTGTGATTTCGGAAGGGATTTTTGTGGCAGTCCAAAAGGCTAGCAGGTTTCCTAAAAAGGGAACCTGTTTTTTGATTGCGTCAGCTTGGGCACATTCTATATATAGGGTTAGTAAGTAAGTAGTATAAAAACAGGAGGTAAAATCTGAAGAAAAGATATAGGCTAAACGAGCTCTAAAAGTCTCATAATGAACATGGAAAAGGCTCTATTTGAATGAAGGTCTTTTCTTTTAAAAGTTTAATTAAATATCACATTTTATTACATATATTGTCGAAAAAAGGAAAGTAGTTATAATATACTATCAATAAGAATAATATTCCAAATGATAAAAATATTATAGAATGAGGGGTTCTAATGTATTGGATCGAAATTAAACATGAAGGGTTACATAAGTATCGGGTTATAAAAGGCAATGATAAATATGTGGTTGAACAAAAAGCATATTTACAAAAAAAGCAATGGGATGAAATGTGGGAAAGAAAGCAAGAAGCTGAAAGAAAGAAACTTAATCGTGAACAGAACGCTATGGAAAAAGCTCAAAAGAAATCAATGGCAGAACAGTTAACTCTCGAAGCAATTAATCATCTTGAAGAGATAGACAACACGTTGTTACATACTTTAGGTGTAGACGACAATATAAACTGGGATTCACTAAAGGATAACTCAAAATTCCTAGATCCAAAACCAAAGAAACCAAAGGAACCATCTTATCCCGTAAAACCCGATATAAAGTCATTTGAACCGAAGTTTGGTATTTTGGACAAAGTCTTTTCTTCAAATAAACAGAAAAAAATTGAAGTATCAAATAAATTATTTGAAGAAGCAATAAAAGACTGGGAACAATCAACAGATAGTCTAAAAGAAAAGTACGAAAAAGAAGTTGAAAAGTATGAGGAACAATTAGCGAAGTGGAGTAATAAGAAAGAAACGTTTGAGCTAGAGCAGAAGGAAAAAAATGAAGCAATTGAGCAGAAAAAAGAACTGTATTTGGCTGGTGAAAGTGAGTCTATTATCGAATACAGTGATATGGTACTTTCTAATTCCGTGTATCCGGACTACTTTCCTCAAGAGTTTGATATAGATTATAGCTCTATCAACCGAACTTTAATTGTTGATTATATGCTCCTGGATATCTCTGATTTACCAACATTAAAAGAAGTGAAATATATCGCTACAAAAGATGATTATAAGGAAAGCCATATAACCGAAGCTGCCGCTAGAAAAATGTATGATAAGCTGCTTTATGACATCACCTTACGTTCTATCCATGAACTTTTTGAAGCGGATGCTATAAATGCTATAGATTCGATTGTATTTAATGGTTGGGTTAATACAATAAATAAGGCAACAGGGAAACATGAAAATATATGTATCTTATCTGTTCAGACAACTAAAGAAGAGTTTATGGAAATTAACTTAAGAAATGTAGAATCAAAAACATGTTTTAAGAACCTAAAAGGTGTAGGAAGTAGTAAGTTATTTAGTCTTACCCCTATTGCACCTATAATACGAATTAATAGAGAAGATGGACGTTTTATTGATTCCTACAACGTAGCAGAAAACGTAGATGAAGAAACTAATTTAGCAGCAATGGATTGGCAAGATTTTGAACATTTAATAAGAGAGATATTTGAAAAAGAGTTCAATAATTCAGGTGGGGAAGTGAAAATTACAAGGGCTAGCAAGGATGGTGGGGTTGACGCAGTAGCCTTTGATCCAGATCCCATTAGAGGTGGAAAAATAGTAATTCAGGCAAAACGATATACAAATGTGGTCGGAGTTTCATCTGTTCGTGATTTATATGGTACTGTAATGAATGAAGGTGCGACGAAGGGGATATTAGTTTCAACTGCTGACTATGGTCCTGATGCATATAATTTTGCAAAGGATAAACCATTAACATTATTAAATGGTAACAACCTTTTACATCTACTTCAGAAACATGGACACAAAGCAAAAATTGATTTAAAAGAAGCTAAAATGTTAATGAACAATAAATAATCAATTAATGTAAATCAGCTAAAAAGGAGTTCCTCAGTATCGAACTCCTTTTTATTGTGTAGTTAACTACAAATTTTCCCATTATAATAAAATAAAAACTCCAAAAAGGAGACCTAATATGATTGTCTACGAATCTACAAAACAAGAGTTCTTAAAAGACGTGTTCGAAGACCAGTTAGTAACCAACATATGTAATAACTACAATGAAAAGATTGGTCGAATTAATGAAAGAGAAGTCCGAGCTTGGGATAACTCGATGCAATATATGTATCGAGTTTTAAGCGATGCTGAAATTCCTACTAATGCTGGGGTAGCCATTGAGTTTAAGATTCCACATACCTCAAGAAGAGTCGACTTTTTGATCACCGGATCTGATCAGGACTCTCGTCAATCTGTTGTAATCGTTGAGCTGAAGCAATGGGAAAGCATTGAAAAGGTGGAAGGCAAGGAAGCAATCGTAAGGACGGCAATGAATAGAGGAATTGTTGAAACCACTCACCCATCGTATCAGGCATGGTCGTACGCTGCTCTTATCAAAGATTACAATGAAAGTGCCCAAGAAGAAAATATGGGATTGTATCCTTGTGCATACTTACATAACTATATTAACCAAGGGGAAGAAGACCCGTTAACAGATTCTATTTATAGTTATTATGTGGAGCAGGCACCTGTATTTGTTAAGGGAGATGCAGGGAATCTTAGAAGTTTTATAAAGAAGTATATTAAATATGGTGACGATAAAAAAAATCTCTATAAGATTGAAAATGGTAGAATTCGTCCGTCGAAGTCGTTACAGGATACGCTTAATAGCATGCTGCAGGGAAATCAAGAATTTATCATGATTGATGATCAGAAGGTGGTATACGAGACAGCCCTTCAGCTAGCAAACACTGCACTTCGTACGAATACGAAGCAAGTTCTTGTTGTGCAAGGTGGGCCAGGCACTGGGAAGTCTGTACTTGCGATTAACTTATTAGTAGAGGCAACAAACCGTAGCTATGTGGCACAATATGTTACTAAAAATGCGGCTCCTAGGAATGTCTATGCAACTAAGTTAAAGCAGAACTTTAGAAAGGGACATATTGATAACTTATTTACAGGTTCAGGTAGTTACATAAATGCTCCTAAGAATGAGTTTGATGTGCTCATTGTGGATGAGGCTCATCGATTAAATGAAAAATCAGGCCTTTTTAGTAATCTTGGTGAAAACCAAATTAAAGAAATCATGAATGCCTCTAAACTCTCAGTCTTCTTTATAGACGAGCGTCAAAGAGTAACCCTTAAGGACATAGGAAGTATCGGAGAAATAGAGAAATATGCAAGAGAACAATCTGCAAGTATTACTCGTGTGAAGCTGGATTCGCAGTTTCGCTGCAATGGTTCGGATGGTTATATTAGCTGGTTAGACGATGTTCTACAGATTCGTGAGACTGCAAATAGTAATTATCTAGGGATAAAATACGATTTCAGAATTTATTCAGACCCTAATGAGCTAAGAGACGAGATAAGTAGATTAAATAAAAGTGCTAACAAGTCACGATTAGTGGCGGGTTATTGTTGGAACTGGCTAAAAGAGGGGAAATCAAACACGAATGTTCATGATATAACCATCCCTGAGCATTCATTCGGGATGAGTTGGAATCTAAATAACTCGGAGACTTGGGCGATAGATGAGACTTCTGTCCAAGAAGTGGGATGTATACATACCTGTCAGGGACTTGAATTTGATTATGTTGGAGTAATTATCGGTAATGATCTCATCTATCGAGATGGAAAAGTCCTAACCGATCATACAGAAAGAGCTAAAACAGATAATTCCCTAAAGGGATTGAAAAAAATGCTTAAGGAATCTCCAGATGAGGCGGAGAGATTAGCTGATGAGATTATAAGGAATACTTATCGAACCCTTATGACAAGAGGGCAGAAGGGGTGTTTCATTTATTGTACAGATAAAGAGTTAGGAGAGTATTTTAAACAACGGGTTAATAGTCTTGAAGAAGAATATGTTGAAAATGAATTCTTTAAATCGAACTCAAGAGTCGCTGAAGAGAAAGAAATATATAAAAACTAATACACCAGCTTAGCACTCTTAGTGTAAATGATAAATGAACCAAAGGAACCGTCAAGGTGCGTCTTCTTGAGATGAAGCTAAAGAAGGTGGGTATCGCACGGTTGAAGTTCAGCCTGTTGATATGTTTCCGCATACGACGCACGTTGAGTGCGTATCGCAACTTATTCTTAAATAGTCTGTAGGCAATATTCTCGCCAAATTTGATGCTGTGCGCTAATAGTTCCGTTAGAAGCAGGAGCCTGTATAGGTTCCTGCATTATTTGTTTTTAGAAACTTAAAAACGATCATGAAAAATCATTGTAGAAATGCTTGATAATGTATAAGCATTATAATAGAAAACAAGGTATTTTTAATTTTTATAACTCTGTTGCAGATTTATTTCTTTGCCTATATTGTTAAAAGAAAGCACGTATAACCCCCAATTAGGGAGTTTACGTGTTTTTTTATAATGAAGAACTTGTAGTTATTATCTTCAAATTCCCCCAAAAGTCTACTTTATATAATAAAATATTACTAATATATGAAATTCTCACCATCTGGAGGGATAGAAGTGACCGTTGGCGAACGTGGCAGAGTGTTAATCGTTGATGATGAAATATTGATTAGACAAGGGGTTAAGCATTATCTGAACTGGGAACAGGAAGGATTTGAAATTGTCGGAGAAGCATCGAATGGTCATGAAGCACTTCAAATCATTGAAGCGGCCCATCCACATATTGTCATTACTGATATTGTGATGCCGATGATGGATGGAGAAGAATTAACGAGAATTATCAAGGAACGTTATCCACAGATTGAAATCATTATCCTAAGCAGTTTTGGAGAATTTGACTATGTCCGCTCAACCTTCCAAAGCGGAGTGGTTGATTATATTCTTAAGCCGAAGCTAGAGGCGAAGGGACTTTTAAAAGCCTTAAAATCGGCTGCTGCTAGAATTCCTAAATTACAATTAACGGAGAATCCTGCAGCGGTTGACCTTTCCATTGAGCAAATGATCCAAAAACTGATTGCTGGATATGAAGTACCTCTTGCTAAGGAGAAGATTTTTGACACCTTCCCTTATCGTAATTTTTGTTTATTAGGTGTTGTTTTTAGAAATGGAAAAACGGAGTTGTCTCCCACTCTTAAGGGACATATGGAGACAGAGTTAGGTGAAGAGTATTCTTTTTTTTATGATAAAAATATTGTTCTAGTCAATGGAGGCCATTTTTCAAAGCTAATAAAGTACCTAAAAACAGTGGGTGAATCAACTACTGATTATGTTTTTGCCTTGAGCGAATCTTTTACTGATTTTTCATCGTTAGGAAGGATGTACAAAGAGAGCCTGACGAAATTATTAAGTTACCGTTTTTATTTCGCTGAACATCCACTTTTAATGAAACAAACTCTTCCCATGCAAGAGGGTAATCGAGAGAGCTTTAACTTAGATTGGTTTACAAGTGAATTTAAGCGGAAAAATTTTGAAAGTGCTTTCAATTATCTCGATAATCATGTAACAGCCCTTTCCACTTGCTATACATTGGATGTATATGAATACAAGGCATTTTTCGGAAACATCATTTTTAATATCACCGTTCTGCTTGGGAACATGGATTATCAAGTAAAGGAATTGGATCAAGCGAAATACACGTATTTTAAGTCAATTGATGAGACGAAGACGGCTAAAGAGGCTGTCGATCTACTAGCACAGTTTATTTCAGAGGCAAAAGAATGTATCCAGTCGTCCTCCATTCAGTACGACAACCTGAATATGAAAAGGCTGCTAGATTATATCAAGGATCATTATGCGGAGCCGTTAACCCTGACGGACGTTGCCAAGCATTTTCATTTCAATCCATCCTATTTATCAAGTTACTTCTCGTCACATAATGATGAGGGTTTTATTGAATATTTGAATCGGATTCGAATTGAGGAAGCCTCTAAACAGCTAATCGAGGGGAAGGCTACGATCTCAGAAATTAGTGGAATAGTGGGTTACTCTGACCACAGTTATTTTTGCAAAGTGTTTAAAAAATTTACTGGTCTGTCACCAAGTCAATTTAGAAGAAAACATAACACGAGATAAGAGATGGTATTCACATGAGATATATTCCCGAACGATTTAGACATAACAACTTGTTTATCACCATGTTTTTAATAAGTGTCATCATCATCATTACGGTGTCTATAACCATTACGTGGACGACGATTCGGATGTCAGAGGAATTCTTTTTTGATAAGTTCAGTATCACCAATGCGAAAGTAATGGATCAAGTAGAGGAAAGCTTCGAAAAGTACCATTATTCGGTTGTCGTTGCATCAAACAACTTACTTCAAAGCGGTACGATAAAGGAAATTCTTACAAAGAAAGGTTCAAATGTAGAGAGATACCATGATTTATTTACGTTGGAGCAGCAAATGAGAAGGATAAAATCTAGTGTCGATACGTATGAAACCGAGATTATTATCACAGGCACTAATGGTATTATTTTTTCCACTGATCGTACGTACTGGCCAATAACTGATGAGGAGCTAAAGAAGGGTGTGATTGATCGTAATACGGTTAGTCAGCCGAAGAAGCTGATGTACCAATTGGACCAACGCCCTGCTAGTACAGGGGGAAGCTACATGGTTACATCAAAAGCGTTGATGGAAAGAACTTCTGGAAACATTTACGGCTCTATGTACTTTGCTATACAAGAAAGTGAGTTTAGAAAATTTTACTCAAGCTATACAAGTCCAGGGAACCATGTGTTCTTAGTAAACAAATCGGGAGTCATTATGTCGAGCGATCAGTCAGAGCTTATCGGCAAAAAATCAGAGGAATTACTTCACTATGCTCAAGAAATAAAAACTGAATCGAAGGATTACATCATTGGGGACTTCTTAGGAAAAGAACATATCATTTTGACGAAATACCTTCCATCTTATGAAATGTATATGTTTAATATCATTGATAAAAAAACCGCCTTTGGCAATCTGATTGATAAAAAGAAAATGGTGCTTATTTCAATGGGAATTGTTTTTGTTGCACTCCTATTTGTGTTTCTAGCTTCAAGAAGAATGACCAATTCATTGTCAAAGTTAGTAAAGCAAATTGAAAGTACTTCCAAGCATGACTTTGACCAGTATGTAACCGTATCGGGAACATATGAAACGAGACAAATCGGACATGCTTTTAATTCCATGCTTGATGAGCTTCATGAGTATGTTGATCAACTGGTCGTGTCTCAAAAACAGAAGCGGAATGCTGAATTGGCGGCCTTGCAGCAGCAAATTAACCCCCATTTTTTATACAATACACTAACATCAATCAAGTTCATGGTCCAGCAAGGTGGAAAAGAAGAGTCTGATGCAATCATTAATGCACTCATTTCCCTACTACAAAATACCATTGGCAATGTTAGTGAAACCATTACGTTAAGGCAGGAAATAGATAATCTCAAGAATTACGTTCTCATCAATCAAAAACGCTATGGTGAACGGATAAAAGTAAACTATTTTGTTTCTCCTGGATGCGAAGAAATGCAAATCCCCAAGCTGATTTTACAGCCTTTTATGGAAAACTCCTTTTTTCATGGATTTATTCAAAAGCATGAGGGATATATCAATGTCTTGGTTTGGGAGGATGACAATACGTTAATTTGTGAGGTTGTTGATAATGGGAATGGGATGGAGGTTTCTGCAGAATGTGATCTCCCTGATACGAAACGTAAACAACAGCACTTCTCTGGAATTGGGGTAAGGAATGTGCATGAGCGAATCCAACTTATCTATGGGGAGGATTATGGTGTAACGATATCTAGTAAGCTAGGAGAAGGGACAAAGGTGAGGATTACCCTTCCGAGTCAAAAATAGTCTTAGAATCTAAAAAAATTACAATAAGTAGATTGTAAGCGTATCCAATTAACTGAAAATTTTACAAGGTATTAAAAATATCGTCCTAACTAATAACTCCGGAATGTTGCTAATATAAGGAATGTAAGGTTTAGATAACGCTTACAAAAGAGAAAGAAATCAAAATTGGGGGGATATCGATGAAAAAGCTTCTTGTATTATTTTTAGCAAGTTTTCTGTTACTGACGGCTTGTTCCTCAGGCTCTAAAACAGAAGAGACTTCTAGTGAGGCAAAGGATACAAATGAAATAACGGTTTGGGCTTGGGACCCGAATTTTAACATTAAAGCAATGGAACTTGCAAAAGAAACTTATGCTTCAGAGGATTCGGAACTAAAGATTAATATTATCGAAAACGCACAAGATGACATTATTCAAAAGTTAAATACGAGCTTAAGTTCTGGTACAACGAAAGGGATGCCGAATATTGTTCTTATTGAAGATTATCGTGCACAAGGCTTCCTACAGGCATATCCAGATATGTTCCACGAACTAACAGGCACATTTAAAGCCGAAGATTTTGCTGATTATAAAATTGCTCCAACAAGCTTAGATGGAAAGAACTACGGTCTGCCATTTGATACGGGCGTTACAGGTCTATATGTAAGAACCGATTATTTAGAGCAAGCTGGTTATAAAGTTGAAGATCTACAAAACATCGATTGGGATAAGTACATTGAAATCGGTAAAAAAGTAAAAGAAGCAACTGGGAAACAAATGTTAACACAAGATCCTAATGACCTTGGATTAATTCGTATGATGATTCAAACAGCTGGTTCATGGTACTTAGAAGAAGATGGTGTCACACCTAACTTGGCTGATAATGAAGCACTTAAAGTGGCATTTGAAAGCTATAAGAAGCTATTAGATGCCGATTTAGTGAAACCAGTATCTGACTGGAGTCAATTCTTAGCAGGATTTAACAGCGGTGATGTGGCAACTGTACCAACAGGTAACTGGATTACTCCATCTGTGAAGGCGGAAGCTTCACAATCTGGCAAATGGGCAGTTGTTCCATTCCCGAAACTTCCAGGTGTAGCTGATTCTGTAAACGCTTCAAACTTAGGCGGAAGCTCTTGGTATGTTCTTAACGTACCAGGTAAAGAAAAAGCGGCTGAGTTCCTTGGAAAAACTTTCGGTTCAAACGTTGAGTTCTACCAGACGATCAATAAAGAAATTGGCGCAATCGGTACGTATAAGCCAGCTTCTGAAGGTGAAGCATACCAAGCAGCAGACGAGTTCTTTGGCGGTCAACAAATCATTGCTGATTTCGCAAAATGGACAGCAGAGATTCCACAAGTAAACTTTGGCTTACACACATACGCAATCGAGGACATTCTTGCAGTGGAAGCACAAAACTTTATTAAAGGTAAAGAGCTTGATAAAGCATTAGAAGATGCTCAAGGTCAAGCTGAAACTCAGGTGAAATAATTTAAATAGGGTAAAAGCCTCGTAACTCGTCGGCTTCAGCGATTTAGTGTCAGGCGAGATTGTCGGGGCTTTTATTTTTAAAAAACTAGATAAGGAGATGACTTGATGTGATACCTGCAAAAGCCAACCCATCCATCCAGACAGTAAAGTCCACTCGCGGGCATCGATTGAAAAACACAGTCATTGGCTGGTCGTTTGTAACGATTGCCGCCGTGTTGATTTGCTTATTTTATTTTTACCCGATGGTTCAGGCTTTTATTATGTCATTACAATCCGGTAGGGGAACAAACTTAACCTTTGTCGGCTTCGAAAATTATGCACGTTTATTAAAAGACCCTGTATTTCTAACCACGGTAAAAAATACAGTGATTTACTTAATCATTCAAGTCCCATTGATGATTATTCTTGCATTGTTTATATCGGTTTTACTGAATGATAAGGCTTTGAAATTTAAGGGCTTTTTCCGAACGGCCATATTCTTACCGTGTGTCACCTCGCTTGTTGCCTATTCTGTTATTTTCAAATATCTATTTGGTCAAGATGGTCTGATTAATATTATGTTAATGAAGCTATCGTTCATTTCAGAGCCGGTTCAATGGTTGACGGATCCATTTTGGGCGAAAATCACGATCATTATCGCCATTACCTGGCGCTGGACTGGCTATAACATGATTTTCTATCTATCAGCCCTTCAAAACATCGATCATTCTATTTATGAAGCAGCCAAAATCGATGGTGCTTCACCGATTCAAACCTTTTTCAAAATTACGATTCCTATGTTAAAACCAATCATTTTGTTTACTAGCATTACCTCTACGATTGGAACGCTTCAACTGTTCGATGAAGTCATGAATATAACGGTGGGTGGACCAGGGAATGCGACGATGACCATCTCTCAGTATATTTACAATCTGTCCTTTAAATATACGCCGGACTTTGGGTATGCAGCTACGGTTTCCTATGCAATTGTTATTTTGATCGTTATTTTCTCCATCATTCAGTTTAAAGTGGCAGGTGATAAAAATGCTTAAAAAAGTCTTCGGGTATGGGTTTCTTACGATCGCTTCAATTGTCTCTATCTTTCCATTTTTATGGATGATCATCAGTGCAACGAATAAATCAGTGGATGTCACAAAAGGGAGATTATTACCAGGAAGTCATTTAATAGAAAATGTAACCAATCTTCTTAATACAGTTGATCTTATTCCTGCCCTAGTTAATTCTGCGAAAATCTCAATTATTACTACTGTACTTGGAATGCTCATCGCTTCATTGGCTGGCTATGGGTTTGAGATTTTCCAAAGCAAGGCAAAGGACTATTTATTTAATTTCTTGCTCCTTTCCATGATGATTCCATTTGCCGCATTAATGGTTCCGTTATTCAGGATGTTTGGAACGATTTCGCAAACGGCACCGATGATTGGAATTGATACCATTTCCGCGGTTATTTTACCAACCGTAACAACTGCTTTTCTCATCTTCTTCTTCCGACAAAGTACGAAAATGTTTCCAAAGGACATTCTTGAGGCAGGAAGAATTGACGGGTTAACGGAGCTAGGCGTTTTTCTTAGAATTTATATTCCAACGATGAAAACCACGTATGCAGCGGCGGCCATTATTACGTTTATGGCCAGCTGGAATAGCTACCTTTGGCCGCTAGTTGTGCTTCAGTCACCAGAAAATCAAACCATTCCATTGTTGATATCGGTACTTGGTTCTAGTTATTCTCCTGACTTTGGCGTGATTATGACGGCTATTGTTATTGCGACTTTACCGGCAGCACTGATCTTCTTTATTATGCAAAAGCATTTTGTTGCTGGAATGATGGGCTCTGTTAAATAGGAAATTAAAAATATAGATAGGAAGTGTAATAGATATGACAACTACACCAAGTTTAAGCTGGCTTACAGATGTAAATGTGTATGCGGTTAATCGTGTTCCTGCTCATTCCGACCATGTGTACTACACAACCATGGAAGAAGCAAGTAAAGGGTCACCAATGAAATTGCGACACGAATTAAACGGAAATTGGAAGTTTACCTACAGTATGAATCCCGAACATCGCCCAGTAAACTTTTTTGAAAAAGATGATCTCTGTGCTGGCTGGGGAGACATTATCGTTCCAGGGCATATTCAACTCCAGGGCTACGGACAGCCTCAATATGTGAATACGATGTATCCGTGGGATGGACACCATGAACTTCGTCCACCGGAAATTCCTACGGATCATAATCCAGTTGGAAGCTATGTGAAGTATTTCCATGTTCCAGCTACGATGCAGGAAAAGCCGGTATATATTTCTTTCCAAGGAGTAGAATCTGCCTTCTATGTATGGGTAAATGGTAAGTTTGTTGGCTATAGTGAGGATTCTTTTACACCTGCGGAATTTGAGTTAACTCCCTATTTACAAGAGGGGGAGAACAAACTCGCGGTGGAGGTCTATCAACGGAGTACCGGCAGTTGGCTTGAGGATCAGGACTTTTGGAGATTTTCAGGAATCTTCCGTGATGTCTATCTTTATACCATTCCAGAAATTCATGTCGCTGACCTTCATGTTCGTCCTGAACTAGATTCATCTTTTACAAAAGGGACACTTTCGATTGATTTAAAGCTTCAAGGGGAGAAGCCTTCAAAAATAACTGCTGAATTGGTCGATGCAAAAGGGAGCCTAGTTCAAACAGCAAGTGCTACATATTTCGATGGCAAGTGGTTGATTTCGATGCCTGTTGAGCATCCAACCCTATGGAGTGCAGAGAATCCTTATTTGTATAAATGTTTTCTTCAAATCTATAACCAGTCTGGAAGTTTAGTAGAGGTTGTTCCCCAGAAGGTTGGGTTTAGAAGATTTGAACTCGTGAATAAAATCATGCATCTTAACGGAGAGCGTATTGTATTCAAGGGTGTGAACCGTCATGAATTCAATCCTCGTCATGGTCGTGCGATTACAAAGGAAGACATGCTTTGGGATATTAAAACCTTGAAACAGCATAACATCAATGCCGTTCGTACGTCACATTATCCGAACCAAACCTATTGGTATGAATTATGTGATGAATATGGTGTGTATGTCATTGATGAGATGAACCTTGAAACCCATGGATCGTGGCAAAAAATGGGGGCGGTTGAGCCTTCATGGAATATTCCAGGTAATAAGCCAGAATGGGAACCGATTGTCATGGACCGTGCGATATCCATGGTGGAACGAGATAAAAATCACCCGTCCATCTTAATTTGGTCCTGTGGGAATGAATCATACGCGGGTGAAGTTATTTTGAATGTCTCGAAATATTTCAAACAGGCTGATCCTAGCAGACTCGTTCATTATGAAGGTGTGTTCCACAATCGTAATTATAATGACACCAGTGATATGGAAAGCCGTATGTATGCAAAGCCTGCCGATATTGAGAAGTATTTAAATGACAACCCTGAGAAGCCGTACATTAGCTGCGAGTACATGCATGCAATGGGGAACTCACTTGGCGGGATGTACAAATATACAGAACTAGAGCAGAAGTATCCGATGTATCAGGGCGGATTTATTTGGGATTATATTGATCAATCCATTTATAAGAAGGATCGTTATGGAAATGAATATCTAGCCTATGGCGGTGATTTTGGCGACCGTCCAACGGATTATGGGTTCTGTACAAATGGGATTGTCTACGCAAACCGTGAGCTCTCTCCAAAAATGCAGGAAGTGAAATTTTTATATCAAGATTTTAAACTAGTACCAGACCAGACAGGTGTCACGATAAAAAATGAAAGCTTGTTCTCTAATGCAGCAGATTACAAACTCGAGTATGTGTTATATCGTGAAGGAAAGGAATTGTACAAAAACACTCTTCTAGCAGCCATTGAACCGCAAAGTGAGGGACGAATTGAGTTTACATTCCCTGAGGAAGTTACTCATGAATCGGGTGAGTATTGTATTCAAGCCTCACTAAAATTGAAGCAAAGCACCGTTTGGGCTGAAGTAGGATATGAGATTGCCTTTGGTCAATATGTGTATCAGTTGGGTTCTAGAGAAATAATATTAGGAAGCGGGGATTTACGTGTTGTCCGTGGTGATGTGAATATTGGCGTTCATGGTCGAGACTTCTCCGTGATGTTCTCGAAGCAGGCCGGAAGCTTAGTATCACTAAACTATGCGGGGAAAGAAATGATCTCCATGCCTCCTGCACCATTGTTCTGGAGAGCCACAACGGATAATGACCGTGGCTTTTCTCAAAGCTTCCATTCGGGGCTATGGTTTGCGGCAAGTCTTGCGCGAAAGTGTGTAAATATTGAACTTGAAGAAGATAGCAACCAAGTGAGCATTGCTTTTACTTATAAATTCTCCATTAACCAAGACATTGAGGTGAAGACGATTTACACGGTTTATCCAGATGGAAGCGTTCGTGTGAAGTCTGCCTATAAGGGAGCTGAAAATCTACCACAAATGCCGATTTTTGCAGTTTCTTTCAAGCTGCCAGCGGATTATGACCAGCTTGACTGGTATGCAATGGGACCGGAAGAAAATTACTCAGACCGTGCGATGGGTACAAAACTAACTACCTTTAAAAACCAGGTATCTGACAATCTATCAGATTATGTTATGCCACAGGAATCTGGTAATCGAACCGGTGTCCGTCGTGTGAACGTGACCAGTCGTAACGGTCAGGGAATAAAGATTTCTTCGGTAACTGAGCCGTTGGAGTGTAATTTTTCTCCATATACGGCATTGGAACTGGAGAATGCACAGCATATCTATGAATTGCCCAATGTCCACTATACGGTTGTAACAGTCGCCGCCAAGCAAATGGGGGTCGGTGGAGACGACAGCTGGGGTGCTCCAGTTCATGACGAGCACTTGATCAAGGGAGACCAGGATCTAGAATTTGAATTTATGATTCAACGAGTGTAATAGATGAATAGGTAGTAGTATAACAAAATTAGGGGAGCTTTTTTAGCTTCCCTTCTTTCATAGGAATTCTTAGAACTAGGAGAAGAGAAGGTGAGATTATGTTCATACATACAAATCTAGAAAAACAGCAATTTCATTTAACGAATGGGCAAATAAGCTATATTTTTCATGTGATGAAAAATGGGCAGTTAGGTCATCTTTATTACGGCAAGGCATTACGGAACAGGAAGGATTTTACCCATTTACAAACCTATGATGTCCCAACCGCTGCCAGTTGTCATGTGTATGAGGATGATCCGGCCTTTAGTTTAGAAACATTAAGACAAGAGTATCCTGCGTACGGAAACTCAGACTTCAGGGAACCAGCGATCATCGTTAGGAAAGAATCAGAGCCCCATATACCAAATTTCACCTATGACTCTTTTAAAATCTTAGAAGGAAAGCCAAAGCTAAAAGGACTTCCGGCCACCTATGCAAATGATCACCAGGATGCCAGCACCCTTCAAATTTTTCTAAAGGATGAGTTTCTTGAAGCGGAATTGACACTTACTTACACCATTTTCCGAGACAAACCCGTTATTACTAGAAGTGCGACCTTGAAAAATAAGGGCAGCGAAAATCTGATGATTGATCAGCTCATGGGAGCAGTACTTGACCTACCAGATAAAGATTTCATGATGACCCATCTAGGAGGGACTTGGTCACGCGAGAGGCATGTTAAGGAGCGCGAGCTAGAAATGGGAATTCAGTCGATTTCAAGTTTACGCGGGGCAAGCTCACACCATCATAATCCTTTCCTAGCATTAAGAAGACCGTATACGACAGAGCATACTGGGGAAGTTTACGGTTTTAACTTTGTTTATAGCAGCAATTTCATTATGCAGGTAGAAGTGGATCACTACGATATGGCGAGAGTAACCATCGGGATTCATCCATTTGGGTTTAACTGGAGTCTTCCGCCTGAGGATCATTTTCAAACACCGGAAGTGGTGATGGTATACTCCGACCAGGGTCTAAATGGAATGAGTCAGGCCTTCCATCATCTTTACCGTGACAATCTAATACCTGAGCGATGGAAAAGGGAAGAGCGTCCGATTTTAATTAATAACTGGGAAGCCACGTATTTCGATTTTGATGAAGAAAAGCTCGTGAACATTGCTAAATCAGCCAGTGAATTAGGAATTGAACTGTTCGTTCTCGATGATGGCTGGTTTGGAAAAAGAAATGACGATACCTCTTCACTAGGAGATTGGCAGGTGGACTTGAATAAACTTCCCAATGGATTGGAAAGCTTGTCCAAAAAAATTACCGAAACGGGTATGAAGTTTGGTCTTTGGTTTGAACCCGAAATGATTAGCCCGAACAGTGAGTTATATAGGGAGCATCCAGATTGGGCAGTTGGAATGCTTAATCAGCCTCGTACATTGGGGAGGAACCAGCTCGTTCTTGATTTTTCAAGACCGGAGATTGTTGATGATATTTATGAGAAAATGGCTGGAATTATCAAGCAAACTAACCTTTCGTATAGTAAATGGGATATGAATCGTAATATCACGGAGGCTTTTTCACAAAAATTAGTTACGAACCAACAGGGAGAGTTTTTCCATCGGTATATTTTAGGGGTGTATTCTCTTTATGAAAAGTTAACGAAGGAGTTTCCGCATGTATTGTTTGAATCCTGCGCAGGTGGAGGTGGGCGATTTGACCCTGGGATGATATATTATGCACCACAGGCATGGACAAGTGATGATACGGATGCCGTCGAAAGGTTGAAGATACAGTATGGAACCTCCTTTGCTTATCCATTGTACAGTATGGGATCCCATGTATCAGCTGCACCAAATCATCAGACATTAAGAGTAACACCAATAGAAACAAGGGCGAATACCGCTTATTTTGGGACGTTTGGCTATGAATTGGATCCCCTAACGTTAACGGAGGAAGAAAAGGATGAAATAAAGAACCAGGTGATCTTTTATAAAGAACATCGACGTTTGATTCGTGATGGGAATTTTTATAGGCTACTGAGCCCTTTTGATGGAAATGAAACTGCCTGGATGGTGGTGAGTACAGATCAATCAGAGGCACTGGTAGGATACTATAAGGTATTGGCCACACCGAATTCTCGAAAGCATCAGACCTTATTGCTAAGAGGGTTAGTAGAAGATGGGGTGTATGAAGTAGAGGGGCAGATGTATTTTGGAGATGAACTGATGCAAGTCGGTTTTCAACTGCCAACAGAATTTAATGGTATTAATAGGCAGGCAGCCAAACGCGGAGGAGACTTCCAATCCTGTGTGTTTTACTTAAAAAGGACAGAAAACAATCATTTTTAAAGGAATGATTAAAGGTGGAAAATCCCTCGTACCATAGTTTGAGGGATTTTTTGCTGCATTAGTAAGTTGAATTTGTAATTTTCCTACATTCCTAACAAGCATGGTAAGGAAATGGCGTTTTCGTTGAGTTTGTTAATGAAAAAATAGACGTAAAAATTCCGTTTAAGTAGAAAATAAAATTAAAAATAGTCTTAATAGACGTAAAAATTCCGCCTATTGGCTCGAAAAACGTGAAAATGGGCGGGGGTTCTTTGCGTAACCGGAAAATCTCCCCTTATATGCCCCGAAACGAGCTTCATTTTGTCTTTAACCGGAAAATCTCCGTTTATTTTACCTTTGCTTGGCTGAGACCCTCATTTTGATGCGTCGCGGTAAACCGCCATTAGTATCGGAAGAACCACTAACTCATAACAGCATAAAGTTGCGTACAGTCCGTGCGCAAACTCAGGATTAAAGTTTCACCCACCGTACCATTAAAATCCTATTGAGAGAACATGTTGATTAATAAGAAGAAGGTAGTGTAGTTGGTATAATAGAATAGCAGTTGATATAGAAAAAATCTACCAGCTGCTTTTTTGTTTATAAAAATACCATTTAGGGCCGATTTTCGTTAAAATATACATGGCCGATTTTTTATCAAAAGGTACTTGTGTTTGATCATAAGTAATTAAGCAAAATATAAGTGTAAAAGAAGTAGAACATTGGAGTTTATACCGAGATTTTAATGTGTATTTATAGTGAGAGGATTTGAGTTTAAAATGATAGATAATTTTTGGCGTGAATTACCACGACCATTTTTTGTACTTGCACCGATGGAAGATGTGACAGATGTTGTTTTCCGTCATGTAGTAAGTGCGGCCGGTCGACCAGATGTATTTTTCACAGAGTTTACAAATTCGGATAGCTATTGTCATCCAGAGGGTATGAAAAGTGTGCGTGGCCGTTTGACTTTTACAGAAGATGAACAACCAATGGTGGCACATATTTGGGGAGATAATCCCGAATATTTCCGTCAAATGAGTATTGGCATGGCAGAGCTAGGATTTAAAGGCATCGATATTAATATGGGCTGCCCGGTACCGAATGTGGCATCAAGAGGGAAGGGAAGTGGCCTGATCCTGCGTCCAGACGTGGCAGCAGAACTGATTCAAGCAGCAAAAGCGGGCGGTCTGCCTGTCAGCGTGAAGACACGACTTGGCGATAAGGAGGTTTCTGAGTGGGAGGAGTGGCTTCCGCATATTTTCAAACAGGATATTGCGAACCTTTCTATTCACTTGCGTACAAGAAAAGAAATGAGCCAAGTAGATGCGCATTGGGAGCTTATTCCGGAAATTAAAAAATTACGTGACCGTATTGCACCAAATACGCTTCTAACCATCAATGGAGACATTCCTGACCGTAAAGTTGGGCTGCAGCTGGCTGAACAATATGGGATTGATGGCATTATGATCGGGCGAGGTATTTTTAAAAATCCTTTTGCTTTTGAAAAAGAGTCAAGAGAGCATAGCAGTAAAGAATACCTTGATTTATTAAGACTGCAGCTTGATCTTCAAGATCAATATGCAGAATTAGTGCCGCGTTCAATCACAGGACTTCACCGCTTTTTCAAAATCTATGTCAAAGGATTCCGTGGAGCTGGTGAATTAAGAAATCAATTGATGAACACGAAATCAACAGATGAAGTGCGTGCGTTGCTTGATCACTTTGAAAAAGAATATTTATGAGACGGGGACAGTTAAATAAAGGATGTAACCTCTCATAGCCTAATACCGTGCAAATACCACAATAAAAAATTCAATCAAACGTTTGATTGAATTTTTTTCTTGATTTTTTTCATATTGAATTTTAACCGGATATTATTTACATAAAAAAAGTGTTGAGTTGTTAGACCTCTTACCTTTATAATGTGAGAGAAAGTTGTTTGAGAAAATGAAAGGGGATACAAAAGGCGGAAAATAACCAGTTACTTTTCATCTAAGTTTTTTTTTTGTTATAGTTGTCGGACGTCTGATAACGAATGTTCCGATACAAAGGAGTTAATGGAAAATTTTTTTAGAACAGTTAGTAAGCGCTTTCTGTCAATCTATAAATATATGCTTTTTAACGTTTAACATTACATTATAGAGGTGAACATCATGAATGTATTATGGGGAATTTTTGGGATCTTTGTTGTTTTAGGAATCGCATTTCTTTTATCAAATAAAAAGAAAGCGATTAATTATCGTACGATTATTGGTGGTTTAGCGATTCAGCTGACGTTTGCGTTTGTCGTTTTAGAATGGGAAGCTGGGCGTTCTGCTTTACACTGGTTCACAATGAGAATTCAAGATGTGATTAATTATGCGAACGAAGGACTTTCCTTTGTTTTTGGACCTCTAGCAGGTGCAGATCAATTTGGATTTATCTTTGCCTTTCAAGTTCTAACCATTATTATTTTCTTTTCATCATTAATCTCGGTTTTATATTATCTAGGGATTATGCAGTGGTTTATTAAAATTATTGGCGGAGGATTAGCAAAGTTATTAGGTACAAGTCAAGCGGAATCCATGTCGGCAGCTGCAAATATTTTCGTAGGACAAACAGAAGCACCACTTGTTGTACGTCCATTTATAGATAAAATGACACAATCCGAATTGTTTGCTGTAATGACGGGAGGACTAGCTTCTGTAGCCGGTTCAGTCCTTGTTGGGTACTCTCTTTTAGGTGTTCCGCTTGAATATTTACTAGCAGCTAGTTTCATGGCAGCTCCAGCAGGTTTGGTTTTAGCTAAATTAATGATGCCTGAAACGGAAGAATCAGAGACTTCTCGTGAGTTAAAAATGGAAAAAGATACAGAATCGGTAAATGTGATCGATGCAGCTGCTCGTGGTGCTGGAGACGGATTAAAGCTTGCTTTAAATGTAGGTGCGATGTTAATCGCGTTTATTGCATTAATTGCATTAATCAATGGAATATTAGGTGGTCTTGGTGGACTATTTGGCTATGACTCTCTATCACTACAGTCGATTCTAGGAATATTGTTTTCTCCAATCGCGTTTGCAGTAGGTGTCCCATGGTCTGAAGCGGTAGCCGCAGGAAGTTTTATTGGTCAAAAACTAGTTTTAAATGAATTTGTTGCTTATTCTTCATTTGCCCCACAAATTGAACAATTAAGTCCAAAAACAGTTATTGTAGTAAGTTTTGCACTTTGTGGGTTTGCGAACTTAAGCTCCATGGCGATTCTTTTAGGAGGTTTAGGTGGACTAGCTCCGAGCCGTCGATCGGATATTGCCAAGCTTGGACTTCGTGCTGTAGTGGCTGGGATGTTAGCTTCCTTACTTAGTGCGGCGATTGCAGGAATATTTATTTAAGCGTTTGCACCACATTTAAAAACTACTGTTTAAGGATGAGATATTATGAGAATGGTTGATTTAATAGAAAAAAAGCGTGATGGTCATGAACTAACTAACGAAGAAATTGATTTTATGATTAAGGGTTATACAGATGGAGAGATCCCAGAATATCAAATGTCGGCCATGGCCATGGCGATTTTCTTTCAAGACATGACCATTTCAGAACGTGTACATTTAACGATGGCAATGGTAGAGTCCGGTGACCAAATTGACCTTGCTTCGATTGAAGGAATTAAGGTCGATAAACACAGTACAGGTGGAGTTGGTGATACGACAACACTGATTCTTGCACCCCTAGTCGCTTCTGTAGGTGTTCCTGTTGCTAAAATGTCAGGACGTGGACTTGGGCACACGGGCGGAACGATTGATAAATTGGAATCAATAAGCGGCTTTCAGGTTGAAATGGATGGGGAAACGTTTAATAACCTTGTGAATACAAATAAAATTGCCGTTGTTGGACAGAGTGGAAATTTAACTCCAGCTGATAAGAAGCTTTATGGATTACGAGATGTAACGGCAACGGTTAATTCCATTCCACTGATTGCAAGCTCAATTATGAGTAAGAAAATTGCTTCTGGTGCAGATGCAATCGTTCTAGATGTCAAAACAGGATCAGGCGCATTTATGAAGGATTTAGAAGGTGCGAAGGAACTTGCCCATGCAATGGTACAAATCGGTAATGGTGCGGGCCGTAAAACGATTGCGGTTATTTCTGATATGAACCAGCCGTTAGGTTTTGCCATCGGAAATGCACTTGAAGTCAAGGAAGCGATTGACACGTTAAAAGGTCAAGGACCAGAAGATCTCTATGAGCTATGTTTAACACTTGGAAGTAAAATGGTCTATCTAGCAGGTAAAGCAGAAAATGTGGACGAGGCACGGAAAATGTTAGCCGAATCGATCCAAACAGGGAAAGCTATCGAAACGTTTAAAACATTTATCGCTGCTCAAGGTGGAGATGATTCGATCATCGATGATCCGTCAAGGCTACCAACAGCTTCTTTTACCTTTGAAGTGGTGGCCAAAGAGGATGGTTATATTGCAGAAATTATTGCTGATAAGATAGGGATTGCTTCAAGTATTTTAGGAGCAGGAAGAACAACCAAAGACTCAGAAATTGATTTAGCTGTAGGGCTTGTATTAAATAAAAAGATTGGTGATTCAGTTAAAGAGGGAGATTCACTTGTGACCATTCATAGTAATACACAAGAAGTAACTGAAGTAATCAATCGAATTTATGACGCTTATCATATTTCGCAACAGAGTGTAGAGTTGAACCCTTTGATTTATGACATCATTTATCGATAGAAAACAGGGCCAAATGAGTGGCCCTGACTTTTACAATTAAGATATCGGACATCATACAACAGCTGGACTTTTATTTTTATGAAAAAGGAGAAAGAAAATGAAGGAATTACTTTTAAGTATTTTTGCAGGAATTGTAATAGGGGTTGTCTTTAAGTTCTTGCGATTACCATTACCAGCTCCACCTGTACTTGCGGGCGTGTTAGGGGTATTTGGTGTGTACCTCGGTGGTGTACTAGTCGATTTTATTTTTAAAACTTTTACAAACTCATAATTGAGGAATTCAAGAGGAGGCTGTAGGATGAATCATCCATTCATGTTTGAGGAAGCGAAAATTGCAAGAGAGAAGGCATATGCTCCCTATTCAAAATTTAAGGTCGGTGCTGCACTACGAACAAAGGGTGGGAAGGTATACCATGGGTGCAATATTGAAAATGCAGCCTATTCGATGTGTAATTGTGCTGAGCGTACAGCGCTTTTTAGTGCTTATGCAAAAGGAGACAAGGAATTTGATCTGCTCGTTGTTGTGGCAGATACCAATCGTCCTGTTCCACCATGTGGTGCATGCCGCCAAGTGATTTCAGAGCTATGTCATCCCGATATGGCAGTGATTTTAACGAACTTAAAGGGCGACGCAGATGAAATGACGGTTAAAGAGCTATTGCCAGGAGCATTTTCTCCAGAGGATTTAACATAAACAAATAAGTTCCAAAAGGAAAGGTGAAACGAATGACGAAAAATATTGCAAACATGATTGACCATACACTATTAAAAGCCGATGCTACAAAGGATCAAGTGGAAGTCCTCTGTCAAGAGGCGAAAACACATGGATTTTTCTCCGTTTGTGTAAATCCTTCTTGGATAGAAACGGCAGTTGGATTATTAAAGGATTCTGATGTGAAAGTATGTACAGTCATTGGATTTCCATTAGGGGCAACGACTACAGAGACAAAAAGTTTTGAAACGAAGGACGCGATTCAAAAAGGTGCCCATGAAGTGGATATGGTCATCAATATTGGCAAACTAAAAGACGGTGATGATGATGCTGTTCAACAAGATATCCGCGGAGTAGTGGAGGCAGCCGAAGGGAAAGCACTTGTTAAAGTGATTATCGAAACCAGTCTGCTGACAGAAGAGGAAAAGATCCGGGCTTGTAAGCTTGCTGTAACAGCTGGAGCTGATTATGTGAAAACATCAACGGGCTTCTCGACTGGAGGAGCAACGGTTGAGGATATAAAACTCATGCGTCAAACCGTTGGTCCGGAGATCGGAGTGAAGGCCTCAGGTGGTGTTCGTAACCGTGAAGATGTAGAAGCGATGGTAGAAGCAGGTGCGACTCGTATCGGAGCAAGCTCTAGTGTGGCGATTGTCCAAGGTGAAACGGGAAATAGTGGTTATTAGTTTTTAAAAAAGAGAATTATAGTAAAAAAAATTCAATCAAACGTTTGATTGAATTTTTTTCTTGTTGTTTAATGAAGAGTATTCGTCCATTTTCTCATGTGTAATCCCATAAGGAGCGCCGCCTTCGGTATACCCTGCAATGAAGGCAAAGGTTTCATCAGATTCTATATACGCTTCTAATTCTAGGTCGTTCATTCTTCTTTTTTCTCTTTTCTTTTCACTCTTCTGCTTTTTAGCTTCAAGTATTCTTCTTGCATATTCCTTTTCCTCATTGCTTATAGAAACGCCTAGGCTTCGAAGTTCCTTCATAGAGTTTTTAATATTGAGACCAAACATTTTTGAATAGGCCTTTACCTTATTATCACCATCATACGTTTCGATCCATGATTTTGCTATTTCCTTACGATCAGCCATAGGCAAGCCCCAAAATTGTTTCTTATTACTTTTTCGTTTCTTCTTTTTCCCCAAGGATACATCCCTCTTTTTCACATGTTACCATGGTAAGTATAGCATTCTTAAGAATGCATGAAATTAAAGGGTTAGAAAAATACTGGAAGTGTCATAATGATAGATACATATAAATTAACAAATGATAGGAGTATAAGGTAATGGTTAACTATAGATTGAAATCTCAGATTCTCGATACAGTTGATAATCAATTAAAAGCAAATGATCCTAAATGTACAAAGAAAACATTCAACCGTTTATTGGATTTAGGTTACGAGGCGGGTGAATCTAAAGAGATGATTGCTAGTATTCTTATAGAAGAAATGTATTATATTATGAAAATAAAGAGCCATTTAATGAAAAACGATATGCGAAAAAGCTAGCATTACTCCCAGACTATGTAGAGGAGAGTGAACGTAATTCTGACTCCACAGTTAATCTGCAGCCTGTAGAAGCTGCGCCTGCTATAGGTAGAAATGAACCTTGTCCATGTGGCAGTGGGAAAAAGTATAAAAAGAGCTGTTTAAGTAGCTGATATCACTTTCTCATACATCAAAGATTATGAAAAATTCTTAAGAGGGACCAGATATGAACATTAATAATTTTGAGAGTTATATAAACAAAACCATTTTTGACAGAGGCTACAACTATTACATGGAAGGACATATCGTAGAATTCTATCAACAAGGGGAAAACGAGTATTTTTTTCATATTGAAGGAAGTAATGACTACGAAGTGGTAGTGGGAATAGGGGATAACGGAGATATTATAGATTCTTCGTGTGATTGTCCCTATGATTTTGGACCTGTATGTAAACACGAAGTTGCTGCCTACTTTCAATTACAAAAAATGTTTCATCATGAAACGATCAAGACTGACAGACGAAAAACCATTCACGAGGTTTTAAATAATCAATCGAAAGAAGAATTGATCAATATTATTATAAATTTTACAAGTCAAGATCCTGCGCTAGAAAACAGTCTAATCGTTAAGTACTCAACCGGTGATAAACAGCAAGAGCTTGAGGCATGTCAAGAGTTGATTGATTCCGTTGTACGAAAGTATACAGGTAGAGAGGGTTTTATTAAGTACCGAGATACAGGTGCTTTTGTTACCGAGCTTGAAGATGTAGTAGATAAGGCTAGGAATACGGAAGATCCACTGGTAGCATTGGATATTGCCCTGTTATTGCTCATGGAAGCAATGGGTGCGTTTCAATATGCAGATGATTCTAGCGGAGAGATTGGTGCTCTTGTCTCGAAAGCACTAACATTAATAGCGGAAATTGCCACTAGCCAGACAAAAATGGGGAATGAAAGATTTGAAATAATTACGAAAATATTGGATCAGACCGATAATGAAGTTTTCGATGGCTGGACCGATTTCAAGATTGATTTGCTGAACATTTGTATAGCATTTTCTGAAGATGAAACGATTAGAGAACGAGTAAAAACTAAAATCGAATCTATGCTCGACCAAAATTCAATTGAATTGTTTACCCGCTATAATAATGAAAGGCTGCTCGAGCTATTGTTTCTAATCATTGAGCAATATGGTACCCAAGAGGAAGCAGACCAATTTATTCAGGACCATCTTAAGTATGCATCCTTTAGAGAGAAATTACTGATGAAATATCTTCAAGAGGAAAACTATTTAAAAGTCATAGAAATAGCTATAGATGGAGAAAAACAAGATCAACGATATCCAGGATTACTATCTAAGTGGAAAAAACTAAGGTACTCAGCATATAAATCCCTTTCATTAAAAGAAGAACAGCAAATATTAGCTAAGGAACTTTTGTTTGACGGTAATTTTGACTATTACCACATCCTAAAGGAAATGGCAGAAAATCAAGTTGAATTCTATACAAACTTAAAGCATGAACTGAAAACATCGGAACGAAGGGATATGAATCGTATATTCCTTAAGTTGGTTGAGGAAGAACATGATCTGGAAGAGATTCTTGATTTTGTAAGAGCTAACCCCGCTTATATTGAGGTTTACGATAAAAAGCTAGTCAAACATTTTAAAGAAGAAATCATTGAGATTTACCAGAAATACATTCATTCTGTAGCAAGACAATCATCGAATCGAAAAGACTATCAGGGCGTATGCCAAAAGATAACAAGATATAAAAAGCTTTCAGGAAAACCCAAACAACAAGAATTGATCAGCGAACTAATGGGTCTGTATAAAAAAAGACCTGCATTTATAGATGAATTGGGGAAATTATTTTAATTTAACTCACTAATTTAATCAATTAAAGACTGGAATAGAATATAGAGAGAAAACCTATTGAAAGAATGGAGTAAAGTAATGCTTTTTTATAGGATTTAGTGTTCAGGTGTTCAAAAGCAAGAACCCCATTGTATATAGAGATACTTATATAACAAAAGATTAAAGCGACACTAAACTTCCCCATTAGTAGTGAGAATGTAACTAGTATTAGTAAAACAAACCCAATAATTTTTTGGACTAACTGAAATGGTTTATTGGTCACAAATATCCCTCAATACAAGACTAATAACATTATATAAATTTGTATATAGGTAAATATCGCACGATTTTCGAGATAACAAATTGATCAGTATTGTATATGAGTAAGAAACAACTTGAAAAGTAGATAAAAAAACAACCCAATAACCAAAAATTGGGTTGTTTTTTTTATTGACATAAAATATATCCTAGTGTTAGGATAAAAAAGCACTAAGTTTAGGATAAATAATATTAGGGTAAAGGGAGAGAATATAAATGACAGTTTTATCAATTATTCTTCAAGTTTTATTAGGATTAGGATTCCTGATGTTTGGATTTATGAAGTTGGGTTCAAAGCAAATGGTTGAAGGATTTAAGCATTTTGGGTATCCAGGATGGTTTAGAGTATTTACAGGATTAGTGGAACTTATTTCTGCTGCTTTAGTTATTGCAGGTATTTGGAATGAAACATTGGCTGCATGGGGTGGATTATTTATTGTGGGAACGATGATTGGAGCTATTCTAACTCATATCAAAATTAAAGATACTGTCAAAAACATGATGATGCCAATCGTTTTATTAATATTAGGATTAATTGTTTTACTTATAAATTTTGGATCAATGATTTAAGCCCATTAACATAAAGTGGGGATTAAAATGGAAATTGAAATTATTAAACCACAGGATCAGGCGTTTGGACAGTTTGATGGCGGTAAAATAATAGAACAAAAACCCATTGGTTTTTCTGGAGAGGGATCGATAATAAATAGGCTAGGACCATTATTTTACTGGGCATGGGCAAAATCTGAGGGCGAAGGTGGTATTGGCTTTCATCCTCATCAAGGTTTTGAGATATTAACCTACATCATAAAGGGTAAAGGTCGGCACAAAGATACGCTTGGTACGATTAGTGATGTAGGTGCTGGTGGTGCTCAGGTGATGCAAACAGGATCAGGTGTACACCATGCCGAATCGATACTTGAGCCGACTGAAGGATTTCAAATTTGGTTCGAGCCTCACTTAAGCAAAGCTATAAAGCGAACACCGACATACTCCAAATATGTTCATGAAGATTTCCAAATCATTTCAGAAAACGGCGTAAAGGTGAAGACCATATTAGGTGAACGTTCACCAATCAATATCGTGACAGATGCCAAAATGTACGATGTTGAAATTGGAAATGGTGCAACCTATAAGTATGTTCTTTCACCTAATCGGACACTAGCTGGTTTAGTTATTAGAGGTAATGGCGGTGTTATTGATGAATTGGAGATTTCATTTGATAATAAGGATTTCATCATTATTCAATCAGAGGAACTTGAGACTTTTTCTATTCAGCCTAATAATGAAGAACTTCGGATCCTATTAATAGAGATTCCGACTGAAGTTGATTATCCTTTATACAGAAAGCCAAGATAACCTTTATTGATTTATAAAAATTATTGTAATAGGAGGTTCGGTGATTGGATCAAGGAGATGAACAAAGTCAGTTAGATTTAAAGTTGATTCGTGTTTGGTTGAAATCTTCCAAAGCCATTACTGAAAACATACTGAAAGACATTGAAAGTCATAATCTTAATAGGGAAAATTTTATGACTCTGGAATTGCTTTACAGTAAGGGTCCGCATCCTGTCCAAAAGATCAGTGAGACTCTCTCTATTCCAAGTGGAAGTATCACCTACGTCGTGGATAAGTTAGAAAAAAAGGGGCTTGTAGAAAGACAACCCAACCCTAATGATAGAAGGGCTTCTAATGTCGTCATAACGGAAGAAGGAAGAGCATTATTTGACGAGATTTTCCCGAAACATGTTGCAACAATCTCAGAAAATTTATCTTTTGTTACTAACGAAGAGAAGGAACAGTTAATCTATCTATTAAAGAAAATAGGAATGGGTGCACAAAGTTTACAAAAATAACAGACAAAAATGGACTGTATGGCTAATATTTAGAGAAACATTATAATTAAAACAAGTTTTTCAGGTGCTGAAAGAAAAGAGTGTAGTTGAACTTAATATTTACGGGTGATTTTAATGCTGTATTCAACAAACGGGGGCGATTGTTCTATATGAACAGTCACTTCTTGAGTTAAAGAAGGCAGTTTACTTCAACAAGGTCAAAAAACCATTAGGTGTGTAATCCCAATGGTTTTTTTCTATCTTAATTCGGTTTATCTAAAGCTAACTTTAATCCAAATCCAATTAGAACAAGTCCCGTAGCTTTATTAGTAGCCTTGTCGTCTTACCTTGCACGCTTTTAAAGTCCCATATAAATCACCTCTTTATATAAATAACAAAACGGGCATTCCTTAAATAAGGGATGCTTTTTTGCTTCTTTAACAATAGGGGCCGTTTTATTCTATAAGGTCGAAACCTTTTTCTTTTTTGAACGTAATCTAATTAGGTAATGAAATCCTTATGGGGGGTGTAGTTGTTGAGAAAACAAGATGACATCCGAGAAAAGAGTAAAATCGAAACAGATGATGGTTGGAATCGAACCTTTTATGGAAGCCCTACTATCGGTGGAATTATAGTGGTAGTAATAGTAATATTTTATATAATTTTTCAATAAATAATGAACCAAATGGGGTGAATGATTATTAAAAAGATGCCATTGTTATTAGTTGTCTTAATGTTATTACTTACCGCTTGTAGTTCAAAAACTTTTACATTTTCTGGAGAAACAGATCATTGGTCTGCTGAATTAAAGGTTACACAAACCAATGATGACTATGAAACACAGGAATTCAAACTTCAATTCAAAGGTAAAGATATTAACTCCGTTGGTGAATTAACTTATAATATCGAGACTAATGCGGGTGGCTTTGGAGAAAGTGGTATAAAATTGACAAAGGGTGGTTTTCTTATCGGTAAAGATGAAGCGAATCCAACCAATGCCAAAGTTATTGAAGATTCTGAGGTGAAAGTGACAGTGGAATGGAATGGTAATACTGAAACCATTTTATTAAGCAAGAATTAAATAGAAAGCTATCTGATACGATCCTTAAAAAGGGATCGCTTTTTTGTAAAGGAGGCAGTTCTCTGAGAAAGGTAGATCCTCTTTTTGTTCAATTAGAATCCAGATGAGGGTATCGGCAGGGTTTGATCATTAAGCGGAGAAATTTCGCTTAATTAAAAAATTGCACTTAAAATAGCTCAAATAGACGGAGAGATTCCGGCTAATGACTCGAAAAACGTGAAAATGGGTAATATTATTTTGCTTAACCGGAAAACCTCCGCTTATATACCATGAAAAGAGCTCTACTCTGCAGTCTAACCGGAAAATCTCCGTTTATTTTCAAATTCTGTTTACCATTGACGATTTGGATCAATACATCCTGAGTTATGCCTGACAATCTAGCATCTATTCGTGTATTCGAAAAAGTAGGACTTGAAAAAGAAGGTATTGAAAAAAAAATATAAGAATTAATGGTAAATGGACAGATCATCAAATATTAGCAATCATCAACAGCTTGGAAAATGAAAATTGAGGCTTGAGGAAAGTTCCTCAAGCCATTAGTTGTTTAGTAGTTTTTTCATTTTTTAGTAAGAAGTTAGCATTTGCTATAGCAAAAACTTGCACCTACAATGATGAGTAAAATAAACAATACGACAATTAAGATAAAATCGTTTCGATTATCAGGACAAACAGGATATGCATATCCATAATCAAAGGCAGGAGCGGTATAGGTAGGCATTGGGGCCATATTTGGAGGAACATTAGCTCCAAGAGTCGGTGCCGCGTTAATGTTTGGATACATGATTACACTTCCCTTCGTGTAAGGAATTTCTCTATATTATACTCTCGAAGGGGAGTTTGGAGCCCGTCTATAAAAAAATGGGTGAATGTCATGGATTGTGTATTACATGGAATAATAAAGATAATGAGCATATGAAATGGAACTTTTGTTATGGTGCACGATCGGACGCTGCATTTTGTATGCTCGACCGTTTCTATTCCAACTTGCCGCTCTGAATAAATACTTAAAAGAAGGCCTTGTTACCAACTTTGTTATATAAGCGGATTGATGACTACTCGGTTTTCTTTTTTCATTAAGAATCTGAATCATTTCTTCGGATGTTCTTATATTAAATCCATGTCCAAACAACGTACCATCATTAAGGAGAACGGCATTAACACCTCTGAAATGTGGTGTTTTTCGATCAAAGTCAGGATTATTAACGTACAGAACATCTCCAGGTAAAAAGTGATTGGAATAAAAGGTATTGATCCCTAGGTCTGTATCTGTATGCCAGCTGTAAAGATATAGATCTCGAAACAGTGAATTAAATAAATGGCTACCAATACTATTCAATATGGCATGGTAATAGATGATTGGAATAGCTGTTGCACATTCAAATGCATAGAGTGAACTATTCCGATAAATATCCAGAATCGCATCAGCTGGTTGCACATCGGGTCTTAAAAGGAACCCGCCTCCCCTTGTTAATTGCCAATACCTGGGGTTGCAGCGGGCATAAACAAAGGTTGTAAACACGGCTTGACTATTGTTCATTTTTCTCGCACTTTGGATAATATTCTTTCGCACTTGAAGCTCAAACAGTAATTCATACTCGGAATAATAAGAATATAAAAAGGAAGCATTCTGCATCTGTTGAATGATTGTTTTCTCCATACTCCCAAGTTGCCAATTTTCATTTGGTTGAAACGGGACCCCTGATATTTGGATCATACAAATCCCCCATTCCTATACGCTTTCATTTGCATTCATATCTAGCGTATTCTCATTTTTTATTAATCATGTTAATTATTCATGTGGGTCAAGGGTAAGGGTGAATAGGACACATCTGTTTTCTCACTCAGCTAAACAAACGATAGAAATAGAGAATGTTCACCTATCCTTCAAACACCCATAAACTGAAATCAGGGTGATGAATATGCAAAAACAAAACCAGATGAACATCACTTCTGTTCATCAAAAATATTTTCGTCCATCTTGCTTGAAAGCTTTAAATGTAAGATTCGGTGGGAAGTTCTATTCCCATTTTTCTGAAAAGCCTCATGACCAAATCAACTTACCTTCTGAATGGTTTCAAACCCCAGAAGATACCCTTCTTAACTATTTTAGCATCCTGCGTGAAGCGGAAAATCTAGGAGGGAGGAGTTGCGGTACGGTAGGTCAGGCACGTACTCCATTTCCAATTGCGTATAACTTTCTGTCTAAGGAGTATCAAAATAAATTAAGCTATGATGACTATTTTCATTCGTTTGCTGGGATCGGGCATACAAGTTTAATCAAGCTTTTTTACGTACCTGATGGAAAAAAAGGATTAAAGTATTTTTACGAAGTGGAAACGATTGAAGGGTTTAAAGGGAAACGAGCGGAGCATTTTGGTTATTCATATGGATTTATTCATCTTGTATATGAAAAAGAGGGTTATAAAATTTCGGATTTGAATAAGTTTGAAGAGGATTTTTTATGTGCACCCTATCATGGGTGGGACCATGATGCGGAATCAGTCGTCGAAGTGAAATATGGGGAATGGTGCAAATTAATACAACAAATTTCCCCCACTGTGAGAGAGGGATACTTTAAACATATTTATTTTAAAGGTACGGATGGAGCTGATTATTGGTTTATATATGTTACTTTGACGAATGGAACGGATGTAGAAATTGCTCAATTTCGGAAATTCTTCAATGAAGAGTGGAAACAGGTTAACATCAAGCCGGAAGAACAGTGTTTAACGGAGAAAAGCACTGATAATTAAACTAAAAGTATATATACACTGTTCAATGAGCTTTGAACGAGTCAAAGAGTCGTAGCTGCGGCTCTTTTTCTTGTTCGGCTCATGAAGGGAGTTAGTTTATCGACAAAAAAATTGTCGATTTTCCATATTCCATATATGGAGATGGACTTTTTTATACTCCATAAGACTGCGCCGTTAGTCACAAAACCCCTGTTATTTTGACTATAGCCATTCTATTAATCAGTTTTCCTAATGATATTTTGTCTATATTGATTAGGAGAAATTCCATAAATTTTTTTAAAAGTTCTAATAAAGTGAGTAGTATTTTCATACCCTACCTGCTCACTGATTTCATAGATTTTCAAACTAGAAGACTCAAGGAGTTTGACTGCCTTTTCTAGCTTTATTTTTTGAATCATTTCTCTAAAATTCTGACCTGTATGAAGTTTAATAAGTCTGCTTAAATGGGAAATGGTAAAATTAAACTTGCTTGAGAGTTCATCTAATGTTACCGTTTTATAATTATTTTGAATAAAAATTAAGATATCAGATAAATATTGATTACTTTTTCGGAGTTCTGCTGGTAATTCTACCATATTTTTTTCCCCTCTAAGCAGGTTTGCAAACAGAATCAATAACACATAATTTAACATTTTGTTGCTATACTTCCTCTTTTCTATTGCCTCGATAAACAAGTGTGCTATTGACATTCTAATTGTAGTACTGTTGTTAGTCCTAAATATAATGTAGTTGTTGTAATTTTTAGTATATAAAATTTTTGAAAAAAAAGATGATAGTATATTTTCATCCTCAAGTATTTCAGAGAAGATACCCTCGAAGGTCCTTTTTCTAACTAAGATGTTTATTACGATTGAATCATCAAACACTTCCACAGAATGCTCAACTCCAGGAGAAAGAATACAAAGATCTCCTTCATTTAAATTGATAGTGTCCATCATTATTTTTTGCTTGCAGTGTCCCGAATAAACATAAAGTATCTCAAAAAACAGATGTTTGTGAGTAAAAGCAGGTGTGTAGCGATCATGCTTGGAAACATGAATGTTAAACTCTTTATTCTTAAAGATATTCTCTTCCAAAACTAACAAGGAATCAGGGGTTTGGTTTAATTCAGGTAGGATAATTCGATTATCTATAAGAAAATTAAGATCTAAACGATTCATAAACTCTTTAAAAGAGGTAGAATTTTGCTTCGCTAAAAAATAATCTCTTAAAAAATGCTCACGTATATTATATTCTCTAAGGAATGCATCTAATTCTTCCACGTTCATTTGATCACCTTTTAAAATCCTTTCTGAATTTAACCCAATCATCTTCAAATATCAATAATTCCACATAAATAGAACTTTAATTTTAAAATCAAAAAATGTCAATTTAAATCCTCAATAAATGTCATTGGTTTCTACTTTGATAGCGTTTACCATATTGTTATAACGATATCGTTTGTTTTGTAAGGTGATTAATAGAATATTATAAACTGAAAGAAATGTATATAATATTAGGCTCTTATAGACGGGGGTTTTTAAAATGAAAGAAGTAAATCTAGATGTTATTAGGAGGAAATATGGATATGTTAAAACACACAAGCTTTCCTGAAACCTTCTTATGGGGAGCAGGGACATCTGCTTTTCAAGTGGAAGGAGCATACAATGAAGATGGAAAAGGGCTAACTAGCGCAGACTTACATTCATTTCTAAAATCAGATCAACAAGCAGATACAAAAGTTTCAGTTGACTTTTATCACAAGTATGAAGAAGATATAAAATTAATGTCAGAGTTAGGGTTAAAATGTTACCGATTTTCTATTTCATGGGCTAGAATCTTTCCAAATGGTAATGATTTCAATGTAAATGAATTAGGTGCAGTGTTCTATGAAAAAGTGATTAATCTTCTAGTCAAATATAATATTGAACCAATTGTAACATTGTATCATTTTGATATTCCTCAGAACCTAGTAGATACTTATAACGGTTGGGCATCAAGAAAATGTATTGATGATTATGAGAGATATGTCCGCTACTGCTTTGAACGATTTGGGGATAGGGTAAAATATTGGGTAACAATAAACGAACAGAGAGTAATAGCAGAGTCGAAATCATTATTAGGCTTTAAGGAAGAAGAGGGTTCGAGTTGGGAAATAACTAGACATCAAATGAATCATCATCTTTTCTTAGCTAATGCAAGGGCTATTAAACTATGTCATAAAATTCTTCCAAACGCTAAGATTGGCCCAGCTGTTTCTTACTTAACTACTTATCCAGCAACGTCAAAGCCAGAAGATGTATTTGTTGCAAAGGAGTTAGAAGATATTTGGTCATTTGCAACGATGGATGTTTATTTTTATGGCGAATATCCAGCCTATTATAAGCAATATTTGAAAGAAAATAATATTTCAATTCAATATGAGGAATTGGATGATGAAACATTAAAAAATGCAAAACCTGATTTTATGGGTGTTAACTGGTATCAAACAGCAACAGTTAAATATAATGATTCCGGTGAAATGGCAAAAAAGAAAGATCAAATTGAACCTACGACCATGCTATTAGGTGGAAGAGTTCAAATGGCTAAAAATCCCAATCTTGAGTATACAAAATGGGGATGGCCAATTGACCCTAAAGGGTTCCGCTTAGCTTTAAGAAAAGTGTATGACCGTTACCATTTACCAATTATTATAACTGAAAATGGTCTTGGAGCACAGGATAGTTTAACAGAAGATAATAGGATTCATGATGAATATCGTATCGATTTTCTAAAACATCATTTGCATAGTATAAAGAAGGCGTTAGAAGATGGAGTAGAGGTTATCGCATACAGTTACTGGTCTTATATTGATATTTTAAGCTCCAGCAACGGAATGAATAAGAGATATGGGCTTGTATATGTTGATAGGGACGAGTTTGATAAAAAAGAGTTAAAACGAATAAAAAAAGATAGTTATTATTATTATCAAAATGTAATAAAGAGTAATGGTTCTATTTTGGAATAAATCAAAAATACCTTTAAAGGTAGGAGAGAGAGCGTGTGTCAAATATGAATACTTTTTTAGAACAAAAAGTTACTCCATTCGTTAATAAGTTTGGCAATAGTACGGTTTTAACTGCACTTACAAGAGGATTTATGGCATCTCTACCACTTACATTAGGTACATTTTTAATTGCTATAGTAGCCAACTTTCCGGTTGAAGCATGGACAAAGTGGTTAGCTGAAACGGGGTTAAGTATTCACTTAAATGCTGTTATAGGTGCTACAACAGATTTACTAGGAATATACTTTGCCTTTATGATTGCATATTATTATGCGAAGATTAAGGGCTCGGATGAAGTAGTTTCAGGAGTATTGTCATTAGCTTCATTTCTTATCCTTATTCCTCAACAAATCGAAGGCACAGATGGAAATCTTATAGCTGCAATGGAAAAAACATATTTAGGAAGTGGCGGTATTTTTGTAGCGATGGTCACAGCCATTTCTGTAGCGGCATTGTATACTTTCTTGCATAAAAAAGGTCTAATAATCAGGTTACCAGATAGTGTTCCTGATATGGTATCAAAATCTTTAAGTCCGGTTTTTATTGCAATGATTATATTTGTATTAGCATTACTTGTTAGAATTGGTTTTGCTTATACGTCATTTGAAACGATATTTGCATTTATTAATACAGTAATAGCTAAGCCACTGATGAATCTAGGTTCTTCACCAGCAGCACTTTTAATTTTCTTTACAGTTTCAAATATACTATGGTGGTGTGGTATTCATCCAGCTTCCCTACAAGGTGTATATTTGCCAGTAGTTGGTGGTGCTATAGCAGGTAATATTGCAGCATTTCAGCAAGGGGAACCATTACCTTATCTAGCATTTATGGTGTTGTTCTTTACTTATGTTGGAGTAGGTGGAAATGGAAATACTCTAGGGTTAGCAATTAATATGACACTATTTGCAAAATCAGAGCGTTTTAAGGCATTAGGTAGGGTAGGAATTGTACCAAATATCTTTAATATCAATGAACCATTGATTTTTGGAATACCGATTATTTTTAATCCGTTTTTCTTTATACCTATGGCACTTTCTTCTATTGTAACTGGCTTAGTTGGATTGCTGTTTATAAAGATAGGAGCGTATAGTTCTCTGAATCCACTAGTTCAATTACCTTGGACAACACCACCAGCTATTACAGCTGTTGTAACAGCAGGAGTATTGGCTGCTGTAGGTGTATGTTGTGCAATTCTTGCTACAGTCTTGCTTTACTTTCCATTCTTTAGGATGGCAGATAAACAAGCATTGAAGGAGGAACAAGGAAATTAAGTATAGTCCTAATTAAATGAATCTTCTTAAATAATAAATATTATTTTCATATATCATCAATTAGGAAAGAAGGATCATTTAATGACCACATTAAGTGAAAAAAATCTTATAGAGCAAATCATAGGGTTAAGAAAGGTAGTAAAATTAGTAGGAAACAAAGGAGGAGTAAATTGTGATTAAGATTGCACTATTTTGCGCAGCAGGAATGTCGACTAGTATGCTGGTAAAAAAAATGACAGAATCCGTCAATAGTAGAGGTTTAGATGTACAAATTGAGGCACATCCTGAGTCAGAACTTGCAAGAATTATAGATGAAGGAATTGATGTTGCTTTGCTAGGACCACAAGTAAGATTTAAACTTCAATCATTAAAAAAACTATGTGATACGAAAGGCATTCCAATAGATGTAATAAATTCGTTGGACTACGGAATGATGAATGGTGAAAAGGTATTATCAGCTGCTTTAGAATTAATAGATAACAAATCTTAGTATAGGAGGGTTGGAGTCTTAGATAGCTCCAACCCTTATTTTTCAAAAAGTTATCAACTTGAGTAAGAAAAGGTGGATATTTTTTGAAATAAAGGATAGCCTTTTTTTTTATAATTATTACATTTGTATTTTAATTGTTCCTGCATTTTTTTATCACTGCTGAAAATAATAAGATCGGGGTGATAAAATGGCAACTGCCAAAATCGGGGACAATATATTATTTAAGCGTGAAGGGCAAAGCTATAAAGGAAATGTTACGGTTGTAAGAGAAAATTCTGTTATTGTTGAGTACGGATACAATAAAGAAAAAAACCAACCACTTACAACCATAGTCAATCATAAAAATTATAAAATTACTAAAGAAGGTTTGTGAATTAATACCTTTATAACCGGGTAATACAAAAAATTTAAAAATAAACGGAGATTTTCCGGTTAGACGGCAGAGTAGAGCTCTGTTCATGGGATATAAGCGGAGGTTTTCCGATTAAGCAAAGTAAAATCACTCAATTTCACGTTTTTTGAGTAAATAGCCGGAATTTCTCCGTCTATTTAGGCAATTTTCATTGTAAATTTCTAATTAAGGGAAATTTCTCCGCTTAATAACAATCCCAGTTGATTCCCTCATCGCTCGGGCAACCTAAAATGGCTCAGTAAAGTGAACTGAGCCATTTTGGGTTTATGGACAGAAACGGAAACCGTTCTTCAGTCTTCTTTTGGTTTTGGGTATCTTTTTGCTTTCTTTGCTGACTCTCGTAATAAATACTCAATATGACTGTTAATGCTACGAAAATCATCTGCAGCCCATTTTTGTAGCACTTCATAAAGGTCAGGATCTATGCGTAATGGAAAGCTCTTTTTTTTTGTCATGTAAACCACTCATTTTAATATAAAGTACCTGTATTAATTACAGGAGTTGTAGAATTTTCAGAGACAATTGCGACAAGGAGGTTATTCACTAATTGTACCTTTCTTTCATCATCTAATTCAATCACTTGATCTTGCTCTAGCTGATGGATGGCCATTTGTGCCATTCCTACGGCACCTTCTACAATCTTTTGACGAGCAGAAATAATCGCTGTTGCTTGTTGGCGCTGTAGCATAGCTTGAGCAATTTCTGTTGAGTAAGCTAGATGGGTCAACCGTACTTCAACAACCTCTACTCCTGCTAAGTCTAGTCTTGCTTGTAACTCTGCTGTAAGCTCGTTGGATACTTCTTCCGCATTTCCTCGTAACGTTAATTCTACATCTTCAAAGGTATCATAAGGATACTTTGTTGCTACATGACGAATAGCGGTTTCACTTTGAATTTCAACGAATTCTTCATAATTATCTACGTCAAAAATCGCTTTTGCTGAATCCACCACTTTAAATACGATTACGGCAGCAATCTCTATGGGATTTCCATCCACATCATTTACTTTTAACCTTTTACTATTAAAGTTACGTACTCGTAAAGAAATCGTTTTACGAAAAGTAAGGGGAACGGTGAGAAATAGTCCACTATGGCGGATGGATCCAAGATATTGACCGAAAAATGTCACTACCACTGCCTGATTAGGCTGAATAATTGTAATGCCGCTACCAAGAAGTACGGCGATCAAGAGAAGAGGAATGGCAGCTCCAAATCGTTCCTGAATGAGAAAGTATACTCCTGAGAAAAGTGAGATGGAAATGAAAAGTACACCAATAAATCCATTAAAATGAAAAGCACTTTTTTCTTTCAAAATAATCACTCCTGTAAAATCAATTTGATATAATTATGATATCACTTTTGTATAAAAATGTAAATTAAATAGCAAGGGATTTATCGAGTAATATTATTCATTCCCATGAGTTGAGAAGGGGGAAAATAAGTAGTATATTAGTCATGCAATAATAGGGAAAATATATTCTTATGGATTTAATATCTAAAAAAAGGAGAGAGAAAATGAGTACTATCATACATAAAGAAACACCACACATTAAACCAAATGGGGCAGAGATTGCTGAAACCATCCTTTTACCTGGTGACCCTCTACGTGCAAAGTTTATTGCGGATACTTATTTGGAAGATGTCATACAGTTCAATGAAGTTCGTGGCATGCTAGGGTTTACAGGTACATATAAAGGAAAGCGAATCTCTGTAATGGGAACGGGAATGGGAACACCTAGCATGAGTATCTATTCATGGGAGCTAATTAACGTCTTTGGAGTGAAAAACTTAATTCGAGTTGGTTCTGCAGGTGCTATACAAGATAACTTGAATTTATATGATATTGTCTTTGCGATGGGTTCATCAACAGATTCTAATTACGGACATCAATTCAATTTTCCAGGACAATATTCAATTACTGCGTCATTTGAGTTATTAGAAAAGGCGAAGAAAATTGCGGATAAACAGGGACAGCATGTTCATGTGGGAAATGTTCTTTCTAGTGATGTATTTTATAATGCTGATCCGACAGCTTTGCAAAAATGGAGTGAAATGGGCATTTTATGTGCGGAAATGGAATCGGCTGGTCTATATTTAAATGCTGCTCGTGCGGGTGTTAATGCTCTTTGTATCTTAACTATAAGTGATCATATTTTTAGGCAGGAGCAAACAACACCAGAGGAAAGACAAACGTCATTTACAAAAATGATGGAAATTGCTTTGGAGCTTGCATAAAAATTACTTCACCACACTGCAATGGCAAAAAACAACGCCACATTGATAAAGCAATGTGGCGTTAGTATGCTCCTTTAAATGCCAATCCCTAAGCCCGTGAGTGTACTTTTTCCCCTTGTACCCAAACTTCCCGAATATGTTCAGGACGGACAAGATACATTATTTTTTGGAAAATATCATCTAACTCTTCATTTTCAGCGAATATGGGCAGGCTGGCTGCTGGTAATTTCGTTTCAATGATTTGTACGTCCCATGCATAGTTTTCTTGAATTCGCCCAATGGGTAGGCTTAAGCTTTCTCCACCGCCGGCTGTAGCCAAGTAAAAGGCATCGTGAATGGAAATGCGGGAATTTGGTACACCCCGTTCCTCGGCAGGAAGAGCCGGATTTACCCCGTCTTCTAGCATTCTAGAGGAGACCACAGCCTGTTTGGCATTATCATAAAGACTTGGAGTCGCGCCAGCTGAGATATCGGTTCCTAATCCAACATCAATTCCCATAGCCTGAAAACGTTTGATCGGGATCACGCTATTTGCGAAGTAGGCATTTGACAATGGACAATGGCTGATCGCTGTTCCTGTTTTGGCAAATAGCTCTGCATCATCGTCATCTAAGAAATTACAATGAGCCATTACAGATTTCTCACCTAATAAGCCAAAATCATGCAAGGCAAATGCATCATGTTTGTGAAAACGGTCTTGTACATAGTTATGAGCCCAGTCACTTTCGCTACAATGCGATTGAACATGTGTATCATGCTTAGCTGCGAGTTCCCCTAAGCCCTTAAGTGCTTCGTCCGAACAACTTGGAATAAAGCGAGGAGTAACAACGGGATACACACCTTGTTTAACTGTTTTAGCTAGCTCCTTCACTGCTAAAATAAATTCCTCTGTATCAGCTATCGCGGTTTTGGCATCTGCATCCCGATAATAGTCAGGGTTTTGTTCAGGATCATCCATGACAACCTTGCCTACTAAACCCCTCTGTCCTTTTTTTGCACATATTTCTGCTAATAATAGACTTGCCTCTTTATGGACGGTTGCAAAGTAAAGGACTGTCGTTGTGCCGTTGGCGAGTAGTGTATTTACGAGATCTTCATAGACTGTTTGGGCAAAAGTTAAATCTGTATATTTGGACTCTAAAGGAAATGTATACGTGTGAAGCCAGTCATAGAGGGGAATATCCAATGCTGTCCCTGATTGCGCCCATTGTGGGGCATGGACATGCAAATCCACAAAACCGGGGAGGAAATATTGCCCGTCTGCTAATTGATGAAAGTTCTCCTGCCCTTGGTAGTCCGCTAACAAGGGTTGATATTCCTCGTGTTCAGGTCCAACCATTTTTTCAATCATTCCATTTGAATTCACAAAGAATAAATAATTTTTTAATGTATTAATTTTTTTAGGAGAAAAACTAGAAAAAGCAGTTCCGTGAAAAACATGCGTATATTTACTCATAAACACCCTCCTAATGTTCGCTACATTGGCCATTGTAACGGAATGATAAAACGTAGTCCATTTTAAACACATTTTTTATAAGAGTAAATGATCTATTGATAAAGTAGAACCTTACCAGAAAAACCTAGTTGACGAACTAAAAGATAGTATTGTAGTATAAGAAGATAATTGAATAAGACCTCACTTTTTACAGTGGGGTAGAGGCGCGATATTTAACAGTCTTTAGTGGAGTTTGAGAAGCAGTGATGCTAAGGAGAAGGAAATGTCGCCGAAGTTTGTAATATTCTCGAGTATTACATGCTGGGTCTGTAGTTAAGAGCTGCAGGACTGTCTCGATAAACTTAGTCGTTTATTGAGTTGTGCTATCTCATTTGGGATAAAAGAGGGGACTTTAGGACAACTATGCATAACGCGACCTGAGTTTATCTCAGGTCGTTTTTTGTTTTAGTACGATAAAATAACAGGGGGAAAGACATCATGAAAAACAAGTTATCATTATTCATAGTTTTATTAGTTTCATCGATTCTATTATTAGCCGGATGTGGATCAAGTAATGGTTCTGATTCTGGATCATCAGAGGATAATACATTTAAAGTTGGTTTAGAAGCGGGTTACGCTCCTTTTAACTGGACTCAGAACGACGATTCTAACGGTGGAGTTAAAATTGATGGTTCTGCAGAGTATGCTGGTGGATATGATGTGGAAATCGCTAAGAAAGTCGCTGAAGGTTTAGGTAAAGAATTAGTGATTGTTAAAACAGAGTGGGATGGCTTAGTACCCGCTTTAACATCAGGTAAAATTGATGCGATTATTGCTGGAATGTCACCAACGGCTGAGCGTAAGGAAACGATCGACTTTACGGATAATTACTACAAGTCAAATTTAGTAATTGTTGTGAAAAAAGGCAGCAAGTATGAAAATGCTACTTCGATCCAAGATTTCAAAGGTGCAAAAATTACAGCGCAATTAAATACGTTCCACTACAATGTGATTGATCAAATCGAAGGTGTAAACAAGAAAACGGCGATGGACAACTTCCCGGCCATGAGAGTTGCTCTAGAATCAGGGATCATTGATGGTTACGTTTCAGAACGTCCAGAAGGAGTTAGTGCATCAGCAGCCAATGAAAACTATGTAATGGTTGAATTTGAAGATGGTTTCGAAACATCAGAAGATGATACAGCAATCGCTGTTGGTTTGAAAAAAGACAGTGATTTAACAGAAAAGATCAATGAAATTTTAGCAGGTATCTCAGAGGAAGAACAAACAAGCATCATGGATGCTGCTATTACGAATCAACCAGCAGCAAAATAGAATTCAGGAACCGGCTGTATATAAGTATACAGTCGGTTTTATACGGTAAGGAGGAGAAATGATGAGTCTTGAATGGGTTATTAAAATCATTGCGGAAAACTGGCCTATGTTCCTTCGTGGTGCTGGGTTAACCCTTTTGATTGCTCTGGTTGGAACGATATTTGGAGCAATGATTGGATTATTAGCAGGCGTTATACGAACGATTCCCATGCCGGAACGTGGCGGGAAAAAGATACTTTTAAAAGTGATTAACCTAATTCTTTCTATATATATAGAATTCTTCCGTGGAACACCAATGATTGTACAAGCTATGGTAATTTTCTATGGATCTGCCCTAGCATTCGGTATTGATATGAATGTGTTTGTGGCCGCTATTTTTGTCGTATCGATCAATACAGGAGCTTATATGGCGGAAATTGTACGTGGTGGAATTGTGTCGATTGAAAAAGGGCAGTTTGAAGCCGCACATGCGATCGGAATGAATCATCTACAAACGATGTGGAATGTGGTATTGCCACAGGTCATTCGAAATATTTTACCTGCCACAGGAAATCAGTTTGTTATTAATATTAAAGATACGTCCGTTCTGAATGTGATCTCCGTGACCGAATTATTTTTCGTTACCAAATCGATTTCAGGCAATAACTTTAGATATTTTGAATCGTTTTTCGTCGCATGTCTGATTTATTTTGTGATGACGTTTATTGTGACAAGAATCTTGCTTTATATTGAAAAGAAATTAGATGGCTCTGAAAGCTATACGATGATTGTTAACGAAACACAAGTAGAAGTGGCCCAAAAGTAATGAGAGAAGGAGGAGAGACGATGGAAAAGATTATTGATATTCAGCATTTAAACAAATCCTTTGGAACTCATGAAGTATTAAAAGACATTAATTTTTCAGTGAACAAAGGAGAAGTAGTTACCATTATCGGTTCCTCAGGTTCTGGTAAGTCCACTCTTCTTCGTTGTGTGAATCTTTTAGAAAAACCAAGCGGCGGAAAAATTATTTATCATGGCGAAAATATACTAGATGACAAGCATGATGTAGCGGCTTACCGACAGCATCTAGGCATGGTGTTCCAACAATTTAACCTTTTTAACAATCACAATGTTCTTATGAACTGTGTGGTAGGACAAGTCAAAGTACTCAAACGCTCCAAGGAAGAAGCCGAAAAAGTAGCGATGAAGTACTTGAAGGTGGTTGGAATGGATAAATATATTAACGCAAAACCCAAACAACTGTCGGGTGGCCAAAAGCAACGTGTGGCCATTGCTAGAGCCCTTTCCATGGACCCAGATGTGATGCTATTTGATGAACCAACGTCTGCTCTTGACCCAGAAATGGTAGGGGAAGTTCTAAAAGTCATGAAGGAACTCGCAGAATCTGGTCTGACGATGTTGATTGTGACGCATGAAATGGAATTTGCCAAAGAAGTATCGGATCGAGTGGTCTTTATGAACCAAGGAGTGATTGCCGAAGAAGGCACTCCAGAGCAGATTTTCACTAATCCAACCCAAGAACGCACAAGAGAATTCTTGAAGCGTACATTAAATTAAGCAATTATACTAACTGCACCTCCAATTGTTATAGTAGATAGCAATTGGAGGTTTTTTTCATTTAGAAAACTACTCTCAAAACCCCAATTCATATAACTCTTCAAAATAAAGCTCTTCAAACTTTTTATTCAGGATTCCGTAATAATAGGCAATAGGTTTTTGTATGGTGCTTCCTTTGAGCTTACTAATCATTTGTTTAAAGGAGTGAACGGTCATATTTATCACGAGATCTGTTTGGCTTTCAAAGTTATTTCGATAGGCAGAAATTTTGGCCATTCTCCAGAATTCTTCAATCTGCTTTGCTTCTGGAAAGAAGTATCTGACGACTTGAGAGAAGGAGTAAGGAACTCGGTCACTTGTGTAAGTGTAATCAAGAGGCTTGTTATCCGTATTCTCTGTAGGTTCGGATGAATCCATTTCTTTACGTTCTTTAATCTTTATATTTTTAGTTTTAGAAGGATTACTAGTTTTATTATGGTGGTTCAAATTATCTTCCTTAGGTAGTCCATTTGTAGGAAAAGGTTGAAATACATACAAGTTACTAGACTGAGAACCATTTTTTCTTTCGGTTTCATGAACGATCAATAGTCCTAAACCAATCGCTTTTTGAATCATTCGCTTGAAAGTAGATCGTGAGATACCGTACCCGTTGTGTTCATCATAAATTGCTTTTAATACGGTCCCAATTTTGGCATTGCATACGCCAGGGATTTTCGCAGCAAAACGAACGAGTCGCTTTAAGCCAACTCGCTCTCCCTTAGAAAAATCATCCCTGTGAACAACCAACCACATTTCCATATGAGTATTAAATTCTTTTAAAGAAGAAAATTGAGAATAATGTTCGAATTGTTCAATACCGCCATTTTTCAAATTCATTCCTTGGCACCGTCCCTTCATTGTTTATATAGAGAAGGGCGGTTCAATAGGACAGGCTGGTTTTTGAATATTTGTGACGGATTTTTGAACAGTTTTAGATTAGAATGTAGTGAGAGTTACGTTACGTTGATTCTATTTTGTCTAAATTAAGTAATGGTAAAAAAATTATAGAAGGGGTTTTACAGATGGATGCAAATAAAAAATGGCTTTCCATTCCAAAAGAGATAAGAAATAGTCTACTAAGTATTGTTTGGTGTGGGAATTGCTCAGATGTAACAACGATTACTGCTTTTTTAATAGAAGAGCATGATTTCGGTATTGTGTTAAAAGGTAAATGTAAAAATTGTGGTAAAGATGTGGCGAGGGTAATTGAGGAAGATTGAACAGGGACACAAGTAATATGGGACCGGTTCCTGTATCATACGAAGCGCCTAAATAGTAAAAAAAATTCAATCAAACGTTTGATTGAATTTTTTTTCGTTTCACATTAAGCATGAGTTCATATTCTAGGGTAATCCAGGATAAAAAGTGCTTATTAGACCCAGGAATATCATTTTTCAAATAGATAAATAGACCATAAAGAATTAGAATAAGAATATAGTATTCCAAAAATTGTTAGAGGGGGGCAAATATGATCCCGACAAAAATAGATTCCACTTCTATCACTACGATAAGAGAAAAAGGCATTGAACCAGTTATCGATTGGTTCGAGCAGCATAAGCATTCATTCTATACTCTAGGGCGGTTCTATCTTAATCAACAGCACCAAATAGAAGAGCTATTCTACCGGTCTATTTTAAACGTTCATAAGGAATGGTCTCGATTTAAACATGAATCATCATTCGATCTGTGGGTTACATCCCTTTTCATACAAAACTGCCGAGAGCTTTCCCAGGATAATGGCATACAGGCTGGAGAGGAAAGTGATCCTCGTCCGGAGTTACTTAAAGCACTTGACCAACTAAATGGTGATGAAAAAGATGCCATGGTCCTTAGATATGTAAAAGGACTTTCTCAGGAGGAAGCAGCAAGCATTCTCCGAATTTCAGTAGATCAGATAAAAGGTCGTCTCTTTTCTGGAATCCGATCTCTTAGACAAACGGAGAGTGAAGAATCTTTTAATGGCTGTAAAGAGTACCATAAGGATTACATTGATTATTTAGAAAGAACGATGGAGCGGCCGAAAAGGGTCGATTTTGAAGTGCATATTTATCATTGTGAAAAATGTCAGGAGGATTTAGCTACCTTTCAGGATGTCAGGTTATCGCTATTAAACCATGCCGATCGGATGGGAGATTTTCATCTACCATCAGATTTCATGGGGAATGTCAAAGGGAGACTAGCAGAAAAGGAGAATCGCAGACGACAAAAGAACAAAAAACGTAAAAAAGTTGCGCTCGTTTTTGTAAGTGTATTCACAGTGCTGATGGGTATAGGCTTTTTTACCGGTTTGTTCTCCAACCTCTACTATACATGGACCGAAGAAGATGAGCAGCTGCGTGCCTTTTTACAACAGGGTCTGGGTCAAAGGGTAGACCTGGAGGCGGAAAGTGACGGGGTGATTGTGAAGATTAAGGGCGTGGTAGCTGATGATATTCAGACGGTTGTTTTTTATGAAATAGAAGATACAAATGAAGATCATCAATATTTTATGAATTATGATGATGGGGTTATTGTGGAGAACACATATAAAATCATGAACCATGATACCTATCCGAAATACTCTCCGCCTGATCTTGAATCGGATGTAAATAAAGGAAAAAAGAATGTTTATCAGGGGAAAATTAGTTTACTACCACTTAAGACGGATAACGAGACCATCCATTTGAAGATCAATAAGCTTCTAGAGATCAATCGTGATGCCTATGTGGAAAGTCAATATTGGGGCTACGGGAACAATCAATATCAAACAGGGGAATGGAACTTCGAAATCCCTGTAACCAAACAACCTTCCAAGGAATATGCATTAGGTGGACAAACTCATATCGAAGGGATCCCTGTTCGATTTGAGAAATTAATCGTTGCACCAACGGCAACTTCTTTACAATATAGCATTAATAGAGAACAGACGGAGAAACGGATAGAGTTCCTTAATTTTAACGACCTTGAAGTCAACAATAAGATCGTAAAAATAGATATGTTTGGGGGGATTCCAATGAATGCACAGCCTGACATGAATTGGTATACCTTCCAAGCGCAATTTGATTCTCTATTAGGAGAAGAACCAAAAGAAATTAGTGTTCAACTGGAATCTGCTTATTTGACAATGGAAGACGATAAAAGCATCGAACTTGATGTGGCTCAGCCATATCCTCAAACCTTTGAATATGCAGGAAGTACGATCAGCATTGATAAAGTAGAAGTGGGAGTGCCTACGACGATTGTTTTAAGTAATTATGAAGTTGAGAATCGGGCATATGAGTCACTTCAAATCAATATTGTTGGGGAAGATGAAAGTATGGCTATGTCAATGAGCATGGAGACAGAAGGAGTTCTAGTTGACAAGAATGGGGTAATATACGACATGAATACCACCCCTTTCTCCTATGAAGAAATTGAGCAACCCCGTCATTTTGAAACCGTCCAAACCATAAGGTTAGACGACAGCAACATGATCCCTAAAAGACTTGATATTTATGGATATAATACAATGAAATATTTGAATGATATTGTGAAGATATCGTTGGAATAACATATTGTTTGTATACATTTAATCACAAATGGTACCAATAAAAAAGGGGTCCAAGTATTAAGCTTAAGTCGTTAAAGATATACTTTCAATTATGACTGCGCATTCAAACAACATTTGCTGCTTGTACTATCTTTATGAAAAATGTATTAAAGGTGCAGATTAGCTTAAAAAAACAGACTTTCAATATACATGCTTTTCAATTTAATTGGAAAGATAAAAGTATGGAGGTGTATGTTCATGTCTAATCCTTTTGAGGCAGCTTGGAACGCTCTAAAAATATCAATAGATACAACTAATGAACCTAAATCACCCTTACATATTATTGAGGCTGGAGACTGTTGGACTTATTTAACTTTGGTAGAAGAGTTCATACGCTACGAAGAAATGGGATTAAACACAACAGCTGATGATGAAATGAAGGAAATGCTGAATGATTTGATTAAAATATGTGAGACTCAAGTAAAAAACCTAAGTAAGTTTATGAGAAGTGAGGGAATTCCTTTACCGGATGTGACATCATCTAAACCAGACTCTCATCCCAATCATATTCCTTTAGGTGTAAAGTTAACGGATAATGAGCTGGCCAATGGAGTAGCCTTCAAGATTGTTATATGTTTACAAGCATGCTCTAAAGGCCAAGCTGATTCTGTTCGTAGTGATGTAGGGATTATGTGGTTACAATACTATTTAGAATGGTCAATGTTTGGAAATACATTAAAAACACTTATGCGTAAGCGAGGGTGGTTAAAGGTACCTCCATATTACTATCCTCCAGGTGCACCATAAAAACTATACTTAACTATCATATTAAAGTAAGCTGGAGAACCAATTATGAATTCTATAAGGAGGGGTCCGGATGAAAGACAAAGAGCAGGAAACTAGCGACGGACTAAATCAGATATTTGAAATAATAAATGCCAAAGGTGATGTTGGGGAAATCAATGAAATTCTGAAAAGTGGAAGTTCTGATTCAGGAACGGAAAACGCCACTCCTAATTCCTAAGACAACCGAAATAAAAGACTGTCGACAAACTTAAAACACAGAAGTTTGTCGACAGCTCTAAAATCTATTAAGCCACGTAAGACTTATTAAGACAATGATTACTCTTACATCTCTTTTGCTGAGTGTATTTCATCTGCGAAAATAAAAGAACTTACAAAGCAATTTTTCTTAAGTAGCCTTCTCCAATTCCCGATAAATAGTTAATTAGTAATTGTGTATCGTTTCTAAATGGCAAGATGTTAAGAACATGAAGGAAAGTTTCCTCGTTGCCTTTCTTTTCTAGACTTTCTATTAATCTTTCAATGGAAAACGTACGACCCGTTATGGGGGAGATTAAGATGGTTTCCTTATTAATACCACGAGTTTCTAAATATTTTTTCAGCATACAATCACGCTCCGAATATAATTATATTTTTATTATTTCCAGATTGATAGATTTTATACATCCGTTTTTGTTTATCTATTATATTAATTGTAAAATAAAGGTAACAGGGGTTTTGCTTTATTGGGTAAAGCCTTCATATGTAATTGATGTCTAGGAACAATGGAACTAGGATTAAATGATATTCAGCAAAAAAGGCGCTTTTCTTTAATTATAAGTAGTTCCGATAACGTGGAGAAATACTAAACAAACATTATAAATCACATAGTAAATAACAGTAAATCTAGCAATTGAATGAACATATTAATTAGCACCTATTCTTGTCCGAATACGAGGTTCTTTAGGACGGGATGACCTGGAAGATTACCTATTGTTGTCCGAATACGGGGTAGATTCGGACAGGAAGAACGGGAAATTACCTATAGTTGTCCGAATACGAGGTCGATTCGGACAGGAAGAACGGGAGATTGCCTATAGTTGTCCGAATACGAGGTCGATTCGGACAGGAAGAACGGAAGATTACCTATTGTTGTCCGAATACGAGGTCGATTCGGACAGGAAGAACGGGAGATTGCCTATAGTTGTCCGAATACGGGGTTCATTCGGACAGGAAGAACGGGAGATTACCTATTTTTGTCCGAATACGAAGTAGATTCGGACAGGAAGAACGGGAGATTACCTATTGTTGTCCGAATACGAGGTAGATTCGGACAGGAAGAACGGGAAATTGCCTATTGTTGTCAGAATAAGTGGTTTATTCAAAACAGGAGTATTTTAACAGAAGAATTCGCACTCTAATAAACAATTGACAATAGATATTGTCATACTGAGATTTAGACGGATAACTGTTATGTTAATTCATGTAGAATAATTCAAATAATCGTTGATTTAATAAGATTTATTAAAGCCCCAATCACTATGGGATTGGGGTTATGATTTGATAGGTTATTTCTAATGTTTCTCCACAAAAACTGAACCACTTACTTTAATTAGGAGGCGTCTTTTTATATTGAATGTAAATTTACCATTAAGAAACATACTCTTTAAAGGAATTTTTATTTTTCTTAAGAATCTTATAAGAAACGGATTATTAAAGGGGAGGCCATACATGAAGATTAAAGAAGTTATTCGAAAGCCACTACTTATGGGAATGTGGGAAAACTATCCGAGGACATGGAAGTTTTTAATCGATTTGGGTATTTTCTTCAAGTATAAAACGTTAAATATAAACAAATTACCAGAAAAAATAAAGTTGTCATGTTCCCATAGCCTTTATGTAAATCCCAAAGAAAATAGAGGAAGAGCCTTACTTATTGGAAATGGAGTTACTCAAAAAAGGTTATCAAATTTTTGGGCGAACTCTGTTAATAAGCTTAAGCCAGATCTTGTTATAGATGTTGGAGTTAATTATGGGGAGTGTATCTTTTCTGCTACCTACCCATCCAACACAGCTATTTACGGAATTGAGGCAAACTCCACTTTACTCGAATATATAAACCGATCGAAAGAAGAACATCCCAATAAATCACAAATCCATATCATCAACGCTATTGCATCAGATACGGATGGTGAAGATAAGGTTTTTTTTATAGATAAGCATTGGTCTGGCACCTCCTCTGCTACCTATATTCCCTCACACAACTTGATTGAAAAGGTTTCGGTTACATCGGTTAAAATAGACTCTCTATTTTCTGGGCAGAGGTCATTTAGAACCGTCCTATTTAAAGTAGATGTAGAGGGTTATGAGACATTAGTATTAAAAGGAATGACCAATCTGTTTATTAAAAGTGAATCAATAGTTGGGTTTATCGAATTTAATAGTGAATATATTGAAAAGCTTGGTGTAGCTGTAGATGACTTTTTAAACTTTATTAAGGAGTATTTTTCAATTTATGTATATAGAGAAGATGATAGCATAATGGAAGCAACCCATTTGGGATTTATGGATCTAAAAAACTTGTTTGGAACAAGGTATATACATACTGATCTGATATTAATAAAGAACGAAACGATCACTAAAATTACTGATCAAAAATACTAATCAAGATTGATTTGGCAAAGGAAAAAGACAGGTATGAATCTAAGTAGTTCGGTTTTGAAGTACAAAATTAGAACTTACCCTGTTATCTACACTTAAATTCATAGACAATTTGATAAGCAAAAAACTTGGAACATTGTGTCTCCATGTATTTTTTACTTTATTTTGCACTTGATTTCACTAAGTTTAAAAAATAAACTGAGAAATTCCTTTTATTTTGGGAAATACCAACATTTCCAGCAAAATAAGCGGAGTTTTTCCGCTTATAGGAACCTAATCTTTAGATTTAGTTATAGATAGAGAAGTTAATCGGAATTTCTCCGCCTATATCTGCTTCTTGAGCCCCTACTATACACTTTAACCGGAATTTCCCCGCCTATGAATTTCTATACCTCCGCGAAAAAGTCAGCAATGAATATCAACAGAGTCTTTTCTTTCAATAACTTGTCTTTTTACAATATTTTCTAACTTGAATATCCCCAACCTACCTACCACTTTCAGCGCATCTAACCCCAATGGTATTAACTTTTGTCATCCTGTTAAAAGAGGTGTGAATTGGACTGCTAATTTGTTTGCTAATTAAGTTTTTGTACTTGGAAATTGAACCCGTTAGTATGAATCAAACCTGTGTTTTTTAATTACCTAAAGTTTATAAAAAACTCTACATCATATATGATTTATAAGATCTAAGAAGGTAACGTTCTACAAATTCAGCTAATCCACCATTTTCGGAGTGTCATGTAACAAAATCTGCAGCTGCTTTCACCTATTTAGAACATCATCATAATGATCATAGTCAATATGGTATAAAGCTATACGTCTCATTTTGCCATACTATTTTTGTTGTATTTACAGAAAATTTACAAAGTATTAATTATTGTTTTACAGATTTATGGTAATTTTACATAGTCGAATATTGACTTAAGGAGAGGAAACCATGAAAATCCCAAATGAGAGAACGGAATCTTATGATTTGGATCATCCTGAATATTATAATAACCGAGAGTTAAGTTGGTTGGATTTTAATAAAAGGGTGCTGGAAGAGGCAGAAGATAACGGAAACGCCTTATTAGAACGATATAAGTTTTTAGCTATCTTTAGTTCGAATTTAGATGAATTTTTCATGGTTCGAGTGGCTGGTTTACTTGACCAAGTTAAAGCGGGTTTTAATAAGCCTGAGAACAAAGCTGGATTAACGCCTAAAGAGCAACTGAGTGCCATTTCGGAAATCACTCACAACCTTGTAAAGCAGCAAGAAAATTTGTATTTTAATGAATTAACTCCTCTTTTAGCAAAAGAACAGGTAGAAATTTTGAAAATTAATAACTTAACATCAAAAGAATTAGAAAGGTTGGAACAATTTTTTGATGAACAAGTTTATCCTGTTTTAACCCCTTTGGCCATTGATGCCTATCGCCCCTTTCCTATGATCTTAAATAAATCTTTAAATTTAGCAGTCATTATTGAAGAGAATTCGCTAGATGAAAAGAAGCACCGAGAATTGGATGGTAATTTAGTGATTGTCCAAGTTCCTTCGGTGATTGATCGCTTGGTAGAAATCTCCCCAAAGAGTACGGCAAGGAAATTCATCCTTTTAGAGGAGGTCATTTCTTATTTTATCAATAAATTATTTAAAGGTTATCAAGTGAAATCGGTCACCCCTTTTAGAATTACTCGAAATGCCGATCTGACCATTCATGAAGATGAAGCAGTCGACTTATTGGAGGAAATTGAGGAAGAATTAAAAAAACGAAAATGGGGAGCAGCAGTCCGGTTAGAAGTACAGCAGCAGGATAGTGATATAAATTTGATTCAATTCCTTAGTAAGGAATTAGAGATTCATAGTAAAGATGTCTATGCTGTACAAGCACCATTAGATTTCACCTTTCTATTTTCTTTTTGTAAAATTATACAAACGTCGCATGAAAGTTTAGGTCTACAATCATTCATCCCTCAACGTCCACAAGATTTGGATCGAGAAGGGAACATATTTGAGGAAATTGAGAAAAAGGATATATTACTTCATCATCCATACGAATCGTTTGAACCCATTATTAAGTTTATGTCTCAGGCAGCAGACGATCCCAATGTATTAGCCATCAAGCAAACTCTCTATCGTGTTAGTGGAGATTCACCAGTAATAAAAAGTCTTAAACGTGCTGCTGAAAACGGAAAGCAAGTAACCGTTCTCGTAGAGTTAAAAGCACGATTTGATGAAGCGAACAATGTGCAGTGGGCAAAAGAATTAGAACAAGCTGGCTGTCATGTGATTTATGGAATGACGAATTTAAAAACGCATAGCAAGATCACTCTCATTGTCCGTCGTGAGAAAGGAAAAATTCAAAGATATGTACACTTGGGTACAGGGAATTACAATGATGCCACAGCAAGGGTTTATACGGATATGGGATTGTTGACATGTAACCAACAGATTGGAATTGACGCGATTAATTTTTTTAATTACTTAAGTGGATATATGGAGAAACCAGTATATCACCATTTATCTGTGTCCCCTTTTGGGATTAGAGAAACCTTTATTGAGCTTATTAATAGAGAGATTAGTTATCACCAGCAACATGGTCAGGGTAGGATTATTGCAAAAATGAACTCTTTAACTGATAAAAAAATGATTAAAAAACTCTATGAAGCCTCAATCGCTGGAGTGAAAATTGATCTAATTGTAAGAGGTGTCTGTTGTTTAAAACCGGGAATTGAGGGAGTCAGTGAAAACATAAAGGTCCGAAGTATTGTAGGGACTTTCTTAGAACATACAAGGATTTTTTATTTTCATCATAATGGAGACGGTAAGATATTTTTATCTTCAGCAGATTGGATGACTCGAAATATGGAAAACCGTGTTGAAATCCTCTTCCCCATCTTGAAAGATCACCTGAAAGATCGAATCTATAAATGTTTGTTACTTATTTTGAGAGATAATTGTAAAGCAAGAGAACAAGATTCAAAGGGTCGTTATCGCTATGTTCAGAGGAAAAGTGATGAGGAGAAAATAAATAGTCAAGTATTATTGTCCCACCAGGCTTACCATCATATTTCTCTAAACGAAGGAAGTAATGTCCCGAAGCATAAGAAAGGATTCAAACCATTTAAGCTTTCCTTAAAACTTAAGCTGCGAGAAATTTATAGTTCCATTATCATGAAGAAGAGTGTACATTAGGTATATTATCATGATGCTTAATAAAATAAACTTATATTCAAGAGTAAACTACATGGGGGAGTCATCAGTGAAAATAAGAATAAAGTTAATTTTACTTGTAGCTGTATTAACAGTTGCAGTGGTGTTAACAGGTAGTTTATCGGCATTTCAACTGAATAATACTAAGAATGCCTACACAGAAATGCAAGAGGATGAAGAACTTCAGTTAGTATTGAAATCTATTCAATACCGATTTACAGGGATATCCAATGACGAAAGAGCGTATCTATTAACTGGAGATACAGAACTTGTTGAAGGAATTGAAGAGAAAAAAGGGAAGATTGCAGAGTATTTTACGGAACTTGAAAAATTTAATTTGAATGCAAGTGATATGGAGGATATTAAATCTATTAAGGAAAACTTAGATGAATATTTTTATGCAAATCAAATAATGGTAAGTCAATATCAGAGTGGTCATGTTGAACAAGCTTTAGAAACACATATGAAAGATCAACGGAGTATCAGAAAAGAATTAGTTGACCCAAGTATTGATAAGATTATAGAAAAGGTCACCAAAAAAGTAGAAGAAGAAAAAGAGACATTAGCACATACCCAAAAATTGGAAACAACTATATTTTATACACTTATCTTGGCCTTGATTGTAATTGGATTGGTTGTTGCATTCTTTATCATTCGTTCAATCGTAAAACCAATAAGTGTAATGACGAAATCTCTTCAAGAAATTGCTAAAGGAGAAGGAGATCTTACTCAAGAAATTTCCATTTCCAAAAAAGATGAGTTAGGTGTAATGGCTCAATCATTTAACGAAATGATACGTAACTTACGCGTATTGATTAAACAAGTTGGATTAAGTGCTGAACAAGTAGCGGCTGCTTCTGAAGAGTTAACGGCAAGCTCTGAAGAGACAACTCGTGCTACTGAGCAAATTTCAACAACCGTTCAAGAAGTAGCAGGTGGATCTGAGAAACAAATTTCAAGTCTAAAAGAAACAGCAAAAACCGTCAATCAATTATCTTCAATGGTTTCTAGGGTGGCTAGCCATTCTGAACAAGCAACCAAGACCGCTGATATTGCTTCACAAAAGGCAGAAATAGGGAATAGTGCAATTGTAAATATCGTCGCTCAAATGAATGGGATGAATGATACAGTGAACCAATTATCATTAGAAGTGGCAAGACTAGGGGAGCGCTCTAATGAGATTAGTAAGATTGTTGAAACCATCACAGGAATTGCAGATCAAACCAATTTACTTGCGTTGAACGCTGCTATTGAAGCCGCTAGAGCTGGAGAGCATGGACGTGGATTTGCGGTCGTTTCGGATGAAGTTCGAAAGCTTGCCGAGCAGTCATCAATATCAGCCAAACAAATCTCTGAACTGGTTGAGACCATTCAAACGGACACAAAACGTACGGTGAAGTCCATGAATGATACAACAAGCAAAGTATCAGAGGGAATTACTCTAGTTAGTGGTGCAGGTGAGTCGTTTGAACAAATTAAACAATCCATATGGGAAGTTTCCAATCAAATTCAAGAGGTTTCACAAGCCTTTCATGTCATGCGTGAAGGCACGAAGGATATGGTTCAAGATATTGAAACATTTGAGCGTATCTCTGAATTAACGGACAAAGGAACCCAAGAAATGGCTTCAGCCACAGAGGAGCAGGTAGCGTCAATGGAGGAAATCGCAGCCTCCTCTGCTTCATTATCTCAAATGGCAGAAGAGCTACAAACGCTAATTAAAACATTTAAAGTGTAATAATAAGTGAATAAATAAGTATTAAATCCTTACTTCTATGCAGGAAGTAAGGATTTTTTGTTGAGTAATTAATGGGGGTGATACTTCATAGCGAAGGAATCGCATTTCATGATTCAAGTATTGAAGAAGGATTATTTTCTTATAGTGGAGAATAGACACCTATAAATATAAGGGGTGAGAAAATGGTAATTAATAATGGTAATGTTGGTTCTAAATTGATTCCATTCAGTCTAATAGAGCAAAAAGAAGAAACCAATCATCTAATGATTGTCTTGCCTGGGGCTGGTTACACCACACAGGCTCCACTGTTACGATTTACAACGGGCGTATTCTACAATAAAGGTTTCGATGTGTTGCATATTAACTATACATTTAATAGGCAGGAGTTATCTGTACTAAGTGAAGAGGATTTCACTAGAGATGTACAACATGTCATTGACCATGCAATAAAGAACAAGAAATATAGTAATTATTATATAGTGGCTAAATCGATAGGCACAGTAGCTTTAAGTTATCTATTAAATCATACGATGTTTAAGGAAGCGAAAGTAGTATGGTTGACTCCATTATTACAAAGAGATGATGTATTTCACGCATTGGTTAATAGTAATCATAAGGGACTTTGTATTATTGGAGATAAAGATCATTGTTTCATTGTGGACCGCTTTGAAAAGTTGAAAGATAATCCTAATCTTAGTTTCAAAGTAGTCGAAGGTGGAAATCACAGTTTAGAGCTTGATGAAGAACCAATAAAATCTATTGAACTATTGAAAAGTGTCATGATTGATATTAGTGAGTTTTAAAAACTAACTAGAAGAATAAGAAGTGCGCCTCTAAGGTTAGAATTATTATGAAGGATATTTAAGAATACATTCTACTCGGAGGTATGGTATGAAGGGCGAATTAACTGAAAGTTAATTTCAAGAAATAATCCGCAGAAGAAGTAACGGTGAAATAAGCTTTGCCCAATTTTTAGAAGAATTGTCCCAACGAGGCATAAATGAATACGAAATAGACGTTGCTACGGGTCAAGCCACATATAGGGGAGCCCATTCAGAGTTTAAAACAAATTCTCAAGTAAGCTTGGTTATATCAGATGAATATAATAGAAGTAAGGCACTTGAGGCAATCGCTAACATCTCTCTCCCTTTTTTAGATTTCTTAAAAGAGATGGCTGGTGCTGGAATGGTAACCTATCGTGTGTACATACCTGAGAAAAAAGTTATATATATGGGTATCAGAGGAGAAAAATTGGAAGAACAGCTTAAAGTTTAGCCTAATAAGAACGAGTTCCCTTTTAAACGGGAACTCGTTCTTGTTATATTATCAAATGGATTGATTATTCCTAGAGCTACCACAAGAATTAGCTAACTAGCATGAAATAATGTATGATGTTAGGTAATATAGGCGCTTATTAAATATCTTTAATAAGTTGTGTGATAGCATGCTTGAAAGATCAGTTGGACTTAAAAAGTCCGTGAAAATGATGTTCAACAGCAAATAAATGATGTTGAGGGATAAAGCTATGAAATTATTAACGCTAAACTGCCATTCTTGGCAGGAAGATAATCAATACGAGAAAATCATGCATTTGGTTGAAACGATAAAAGAGAATTCTTATGATGTGATTGCCTTACAAGAGGTAAACCAGACGGTAGAAGAAGAAGTTGTCTATGGAAATATAAAAAAAGATAATTTTGCTTTGGTCTTAATAAACGAACTTAAAAAACTAGGGGAAGATCAATACTCACTTGTTTGGGGATTTTCCCATTTATACAAAAACTTTGAAGAAGGATTGGCAATTATAACCAAACATCCTGTGATAGATGAACATTCTTTCATTGCCTCAAATAGTATGGATTCAACGAATTGGAAGACAAGAAAGATTGTTGGTGCAACCATTCAGTACGATGATAAACCACTTTCTTTTTATTCTTGTCATATGGGCTGGTGGCATGATGAAGAAGAACCCTTCAAAGATCAGGCAGATAACCTTCTAAAACATGCAAATATGGATAAAATGGCTTTTTTTATGGGTGACTTTAATAACGATGCCTTCGTTGATGGGGAGGGCTATGAATATTTACTCAGTCATGGACTTATTGACACCTATCATCTTGCAGAGAATAAAGATGAGGGTGTGACGGTAGAAGGTGAAATTGCTGGATGGGAAGGCAATGTTTTGAAAAAAAGGATTGACTTAATTCTCACCAATCACAAAGTTCCGGTGATTTACTCAAATGTAATATTTAATAACAAAAATAAGTCAGTAGTATCTGATCATTATGGAGTAGAAATAAAATTAAATTGGATTGGGTAGGAGAGTGGAATATGGAAAATAACGTTTTTGAAGAGATGGCAAAAAGATATGATACAGAAGAAAGAATGGAATTAGCTAAAGTAATTGTTAAAGAAGTAAGACCCGAATTACAAAATTGTCAATCGAAGTCATTAATAGATTATGGAAGTGGTACGGGTCTAGTTAGTTTAGAATTATCAGATTTGGTAGATTCTATTTTGTTGGTGGATTCATCAAAACAAATGTTGGAGGTTGCGAAAGCAAAAATATCTCACAGAGGAATTACCAACTCAAACGTCCTTTATTCAGATTTTACTCAAGACACTCCTGAACTAAAGGCAGACATCGTGTTACTATCACTAGTCCTTCTTCATATTCCCGATACTAAAAAGATTTTACAAGAATTGTTCAACATTTTAAATCATGATGGCAAGCTAATTATTATTGATTTTGACAAAAACGATAAAATAAGTCATCCGAAAGTTCATAACGGCTTTTCACATAATGAACTGAAAAAGGTTTTATCCGAAGTGGGTTTTAAATCAACTAGCATTAAGACATTCCATCATGGAAATGGTATTTTTATGAAGCAAGATGCCTCCATGTTTATATCTAGTAGTATAAAGTGATGTAAAAAAATTTTGAAAACAATTAAGGAAGGTTTATAGGCTTTTTAATAGGGGTATATCTTAACTGTATGACAACGAATATGGGATGGGATGTTAAGCTCGTTTCAATAACATTGATTTAAAAACTAACCTGAACAATTATCTTTTTTATCAATCACGTTGCTTAATATCTCATCAATATTAGATTTTTACTAGTTAATTCAAAACTCCTGGGTAGATTGTATAGGGTTCTGTTTTTGGGGTCATTCGGACAGGGCACAAAGAAATTAGTCTTTGGTAGTCCGAAACCAGCGGTGATTTGGACAGGGCACGAAGGAATTAAGCCCTTGGTGTCCGAATCCAGAGGTCATTCGGACAGAGCAAGAAGGGAATAAGCCCTTGGTGTTCAAATCCAGAGGTGATTCGGACAGGGCACGAAGGAATTAGCCTTTGGTAGTCCAAATCCAAAGGTGATTTGGACAGAACTGGAAGGAATTAGCCCTGGGTAGTCCAAATGCCAATTTATCTTAAGAACTTGAATATACCTTTGGTTAATAGAAAAATATTGTGAGTCAATTCTATGCCATTTTATGTGTCATTGTATACTTATGCACTCTAAATCGGAACCCTTTAGGTAGATTGAAGAGAGCTTTTTAGATAAATGCCAAGAAACTGTTCATAAACAAACCCCCTTCAGTAAAGTTGAAGGGGGTTTAATATTACTATTTTTTCTCAATGATAACGAATAAAACACCTGTGAGAATTAGGAAAGAGCCGATCCAAAAGGTTACACCTATCGTTTCTCCTAGTATAAGCCATCCAAGTAAGGTTCCAACCAAAGGCTGAAAGAAGAAAAAGATCCCCCCGCTTGAAGCGTTAAGCATTTGTAATCCACGATTCCAAAGTAGAAATCCACATGCTGTTGAAACAATCCCCAAATACAAGAGTCCTCCCCAAATAGTCGGATCTGTCAGTTGGGATAGATTAATTTTATGTAATCGTGGCAGAACAAAAGGAGTGAGCACGATTAGAGCGACCAAAATGGAATAGGTTGTTACCACAATTTGTGAATAATCACTCGGCAATCGCTTTACGAGTACAGACATGAGCGCCCACGTTAAAGCTGCAATAAATAGGGCAATACCTCCAAGTGTACTGGACATATTAACATCACCGATTCCAACAATGAGAATTACTCCAAATGTCGCGAAAAGAACGGAGATTCCCTTTTTTATCGTCATTCGTTCTTTAAGAATTAAGCGAGCAAATACAACCATAAATGCTGGTGTTGAAGAAGTTATAATCGCTCCCATTTGTGCTGTGGAGAGCATTGTACCCGTTTCCTGAGCAACGATTGAAATCGCATTACCAATGATCCCAATGGCTATGATTATTAAGAAGTAACGTTTTTCAATTCGCCATTTTTGTCTAGTGATCAAGCCAATAATGAGAAGCGTAACAATAGCTACTAAATATCGCATCCACACAAGTTCAAGTGGAGGTATAACCGATACGACAACTTTAACAACAACGTACATTCCGCCCCAAATACTTGAAGCCAGTATCAAATATAAAGAGCCTAATAAGGTATTTTTCATTTTTTGTACCCTCCGTCTTTTGATTAGGTCGAGAATGCCCCTAACGGAGAGATATAGGAGATGTATTCACCTTCACTCCATTAAGAGCAGAAGTGTGAGACTGGTACATCATTTTCAAATAATGGAGTCCAATACATGTTGATTCACCTCTAATCGAATTTATTTATAATAATATTTTTTAGAAAATTATAACAAATAATATGTAACTCGTGTGTGATTAGTTTATTAAGATAAAGGGAGATAAGATATGAAAATAGGTACTTAACAAAACGAGGGAGAGATTTAAAGATAGGGATCGCAACGACAATCTTATTGTAGAAAGGGAGGTTAGTTAAAGAAGCATCCCACTGTATTTACTAAAGTAAAAATATTTTGAAATATGAAAGTTGACTTCAGAATCAATTTTGAATAAAATAATTGGTAATTATAAACCAAAAGCAAAGAAGAGAAAAAGTAAAATGATATTGTTTTTCACCAGAGAGCTTCGGTAGCTGAAAAGAAGCAAAAACATTCATTTGAACAATGGTCTCTGAGCTTCGTACTGAACGTAATTTATGTATTAGTAGGATACGACGGGATTTGGCACTCGTTATCAATGTCACAGTATAAGAGTAGCATTTAATAATACTCCGTACTTGTTGAGGCAAATAGTGTGAGCTATTTGCAAATTAAGGTGGTACCACGAGGAATTTCAAACCTCGTCCTTAACTATTACAGTTAAGGACGAGGTTTTTTTGTTTTCAAAAATAATCATATTGGGAGGTTTTTATTAATGAGTATTTTTATTGGTGGAGCTTGGGCTTATGCGAACGGCTCATTACATTTAGGTCATATTTCAAGTTTATTGCCTGGAGATATTCTTGCGAGATATTACCGTTTAAAGGGGGAAAAAGTTTTATATGTTTCGGGAAGCGATTGTAATGGAACTCCTATTACAATCAGGGCAAAACAAGAAGGTGTCACGCCAAAAGAGATTGCAGATCGCTATCACCAGGAATTTGCAGATTGTTTTACAAGATTAGGCTTCACATATGATATGTATACAAGAACAGATACAACACATCACCATAAAATCGTTCAAGAGATATTTTTAGAGTTGCTTGATAGAGGATACATTTTTAAAAAGGAAATTGAACAAACTTATTGTGAATATGATCAGCAATTTTTACCTGATCGTTATGTTGAGGGGGTTTGTCCTTATTGTGGTGCAAATGCTCGGGGTGACCAATGTGATGCTTGTTCCAGCGTGTTAGAACCACTTGAACTGCTTGATAGAAAATGTAAAATATGCGGGAATCCGCCTACAACAAGGTTTGCAGAGCATTTTTATTTTTCTTTAAGTTCCTTCCAAAATGTCTTGGAACACTATACGCAAGAAGCCGAAGACAAGAACTTATGGCGGGAAAATGCTATTTCTCTTACGAAACGCTATTTAAAGGAAGGATTACAAGATAGAGCCGTTTCAAGGGATTTGCCTATTGGGGTAAGTGTTCCAGTAGCTGGATATGAAGATAAGAAAATCTATGTATGGATTGAGGCGGTATCAGGATATTACACAGCAAGTAAACGATGGGCAAAGGAAACAAATAATGATGATACAATGTTTTGGGATTCCTCTACTCAATCTTATTATGTTCACGGGAAAGATAATATCCCTTTCCATTCGATTATATGGGCTGGAATTCTTGCTGGTCTTGGAAAAGAACCATTACCAACGCATATCGTTTCAAACGAGTATTTGACTTTGGAAAAGAAAAAATTATCTACAAGTAAAAATTGGGCTGTTTGGGTCCCAGATATTTTAGAAAAATACAAACCAGATTCCATACGGTATTTTCTAACAATTAACGCACCAGAGAACAGAGATGCTGATTTTTCTTGGAGAGAGTTCATATATAGCCATAATAGTGAGTTATTAGGTGCTTATGGCAACTTCGTTAATCGGACTTTAAAATTTATTGAAAAGTCATTTGCTGGTGTTATTCCTGAAAAGGACATAACTTCGCATATTCAGGATAAAGTATATTGCTTATACAATGAAGTAGGTCGTTTTATAGAAACTGCCGCCTTCAAACAAGGGTTGGAAAGAGTATTTGAACTTGTTAGATTTTCGAACAAATACTTTGATGAACAACAACCTTGGAAACAAAAAAAGGATGATTCCGAGTCTTGCAAACAAACTCTGGCGGATTGCGTTTATCTTATTGCCAATTTAGCTCATATCCTTACTCCATTCCTCCCTTTTTCAAGCGAAAAAGTCAAGGAAATGATAAACACAACAGAAACCGAATGGGGAGCGTTTGTTGTTAAATCTCAGCATTTGTCAAAAGTAGAACCATTGTTTGAACGAATAGACCCAGTAAGAATTGAAGAAGAGCTTGAAAGATTAAACAACCAAACTGTTTTAAAATAAAAGGATTAAATATATTTTATTATTTAAATTTCATTCTTTATAGAGAATGTGAAAGTTTTCACTTAAACTAAAGGGGGCATTAATTAAAGAAAAGATTACTACTGAAGTGGAAGAAACTTCACTCAATTGATTCAGCGAGAGCCGTGGGTAAAATGGATTAGTAGAGTATTTCTATTCTATTATCCCATTAATAGATTTGTAAAAAAACGTAAGGAAAAAGATCGAATTTTGTTCACGCATTCTTTATAAATCTATAAATATATCTACACACTAGTTCAACATCCATTTTCTAGAATATATTTGAATTCAATATTAGATAGGAGATGGAGAGCATGAGAAAAAAATTATTAATAGGTACAGGAGTAGCTATTACGTTGTTATTTAGCCCGCTGAGTCAGGCGTTTGCAGAAGAGCCAACAGTAGGCGAAAGAAAACAAGTGGATAATGTAGCGCACCGTGGTGCAACAGCTTATGCGCCTGAAAATACGATTGCTGCTTTTGATCTAGCAGTTGATATGAAAGCCGATTATATTGAAATCGATGTTCAAAGAAGTAAAGATGGTGAATTAGTCTTGATTCATGATACAACAGTGGATCGTACAACAGATGGAACAGGAAAAGTAGGGGAATTAACATTCGAACAGCTTAGAAGTCTGGATGCAGGTAGTTGGAAAGGGGAACAATATGAAGGAGAACCAATCCCAACATTTGAAGAGATTCTTGATCGTTACCGGGGAAAGGTTGGAATCTTAATAGAATTAAAGGCTCCAGAACTTTACCCAGGGATTGAAAAACAAGTGGCGGAAGCATTAAAAGAGCGAAATCTCGATAAACCACAAAATGAAAAAATCATTATTCAATCTTTTAATTTTGAATCAATGAAGACGACGAACGAGCTTCTTCCGCTAGTTCCGATTGGCGTATTAACTTCTAACCGTGCCCATACAACACCGGAAGCTTTACAAGAATTTTCAACCTATGCAGATTGGTTTAACCCAAGCTATGGAATTGTGACAGAAGAATTAGTGAATCAAGTTCACTCTCTTGGTATGAAAATTGGGTCATGGACCGTACGTAGTCAAGAAGCAGCAGACTTTCTATTCGAACTGAAGGTTGACGCCATCATTACGGATTATCCGGATTATGTAGATCCTAGAAACTAATATTCTTGATGTTGGATAATAATATAAAAGAGTAGTATTTACGTAGATAACGTTAAATACTACTCTTTTTTTATTGAATATAATGTGATTCTGTGGTAAATTTATATAGATAAACATCGTTTAATTAAATTTTATTATATTATCCCTATCTTAATTATACGACGAAATCGATGCGTTAGTCAACCTTTTTATAAAAATTTTTAAGGAGTGTTGGTATGAATGAGGAACTTCAGCAGGAGCAAAAACGTGTAGATCGTGTAATGGAGACAATTATAGAGGAAATCAACAAAGTGGAAACAGAAGCTTCCAGGAGTAGGAACGAAGTGGTTCAGATCCGCAAGCACTTTTGGGATGAAGTCAAGGTGAGTACGGATACCTTTGATGATTACCTTGAGACCATTATCGGCTTGCGGCAAGAGGCTCAAGCTCTGTCCGTAAACTTAAGCACCCATAGGCATGCATCCAAGCGTTTATCCACGCTGCGCCGAATGCAGGAGGTTCCCTATTTCGGCCGGATTGATTTTATCGAAGAAGGGAATTCAACTCAGGAACAAATCTATATTGGTATCTCCTCGCTAAGTGATACTAGTGGAGAACATTTCCTGATCTATGACTGGAGGGCTCCTGTCTCGAGTGTCTACTACGATTACCAGCCCGGTTCGGCTAAGTATGTCACACCTGGAGGCACAATCGAAGGCATATTAGAGAAAAAGTGGCAATATCTTATCCGCGGCGGCGTTCTTCAATCGATGTTTGATACCAGTCTCACCATTGGAGACGAGATTTTACAACAGGTTCTGGGCAAAGGTACCGACAAACAGATGCATAATATAGTAGCAACTATTCAACAGGAACAAAACCGGATCATCCGTCATGACCAGGGGAGGCTGCTCATTGTTCATGGTGCTGCAGGCAGTGGCAAGACATCGGCCGCCATGCAACGAATTGCTTATTTGCTCTACAAATATCGAGATCGTCTGAATGCTGATCAAATCATTCTATTTTCGCCTAATACCATGTTTAATAGTTATGTATCGAATGTGCTGCCGGAACTTGGCGAAGAGAATATGCAACAGGTCACATTCCAAGAATATTTGGATCATCGTCTGAGTAAAGAATTTTATGTTGAAAATCCATTTGAGCAATTGGAATATGTGTTAACAGCAGCGAATACTCCTTCGTACAAGTCGAGGGTTGCGAGTATCCAATTCAAAGCATCTACCCGATTTTTTGAGGCGATTTCATCATACAGACAGTCACTTGAAGGTTCGGGAATGCTATTTAAGGACATTACCTTCAGAGGGAAACCGATCGTAACTGCCCAACAAATAGCAGAAAGGTTTTACAGTCATGACACTTCACTTCGCTTCCATAACAGACTGGAAAGCTTGAAGGATTGGCTCATTAAGAAAATAAATGAGGTTCAAAAGGTTGAACGTACGAAGCAGTGGGTTCAGGAGGAAATTGAGTTGCTAAGCAACGACGATTACCATAAGGCACATCGCTACTTAGCGGAAAAACGAGGTTTTAAAAGAGAAGAGATTGCCGACTATGAGATGGAACCGGAAGCACTTGCCCGAATGTTGGTTCATCAGAAATTGAAGCCGTTACGAAAACGAGTCCGAGCGTTTCGTTTCTTAGACTTAAAGGGAATGTACAAACAGCTTTTTGCTGATCCCCTGAAGATCGAAGGATGGATAGAAGGGGAGACTCCAGCGGGGTGGGAGGCTATTTGTCGAGCGACGCTGGAAATGCTAGATGAAAATAAACTATTTTATGAGGATGCTACACCATTTTTACTTTTGAAAGAGCTAATTCTAGGCTTTCAGTCGAACAGTTCAATCAAACATCTCGTTATCGATGAAGCGCAGGATTATTCGCCGTTTCAATTTGAGTTTTTGAAACGTTTGTTTCCAGCAGCTAGGATGACGGTGCTTGGCGACTTTAATCAGGCGATATTTGCCCATGCTAGCGAAATGGTTGATTTCAACACACTGACCAGTCTTTACGGACCAGATGAAACGGAAATAATAAATATAACAAGGAGCTACCGATCCACCAAACCAATCATTGAATTGACAAGAAGACTCGTTCCTAATGGTGAAAGGATTATTCCTTTTGAACGTGACGGGGATCCGCCCGTACTGAAACAATTGGCGGATCACAAAGAATTGCACAGCTGCATTGCCTCCAAAGTCGCAGAATTAAAACGTCTAGGGCTTAATAGTATTGCGATCATATGCAAATCGGCCGAAGAAAGTAAAAGTGCCTATGAAGCACTTTCTAGTATCGATAATATTAAACTCTTAAAGAGCAGTTCGCTTGAATATGAGCAAGGAGTAGTTGTAGTGCCATCGTACTTGTCCAAAGGAATCGAATTTGATGCCGTCATTATTTATGATGCATCGGAGTATGTATATGGTGACGAGAGCTTGCGCAGAGTTTTCTACACGGCCTGCACCAGAGCGATGCATTATTTGCAGCTTTACAGCGTAGGTGAACCGAGCCCGTTTTTACGAAATGTAGGTAATTAAGTATCTAACTTCACCATTTTATGGGTCTTTATAAGCCGGTCGATAAAAAGCTGCTGATTCTATATCTGGGTTCAAAAGGGTCCGCACTTATCGGTTGGGGGATCAGGTTAATTAAGCACCCGAGCTGATAAATAGACGGAGAAATTCCGTTTAATTATTAATTATTAAAAAAAAAGGTTTATATAGCCGGAGAGATTCCGCCTATTGGCTCGAAAACTTAGAAAATAGGAGATTTTGCTTTGCATAAGCGGAAAACCTCCCCTTATTTACCCCAAAACGAGGCTCCATTCTGCATCTAACCGGAAATTCTTCGCTTATTTTACTTTTGCTAGTTACTCGGTTAAGGACAAAACATCTGAGTTTTATCTTAAAAATCCAAGAAGACCTCGTTTTGACAGGTAAGTGAAGTATTATATAAATATCATTTTTTTAATCATAATTTAGAAACTCGCCAATATGGCGAGTTTTACTATTTTATATAGCAATAACGCTACCAATACGATTTTAAATTAGATAGTCAGCTTTTTTGTCCTTCTAGGGCAGTCTTATAATAAATGCTGAAGTAAACCCGTTACATAAGACAGCCCTTTTATCGTGATTGACTTAAACCAACTTACTTTAGCTGGTTTTAAGTTGGGATCTTCTATATACGATTCATCCTTTGCTACTTTTAAGCTCTTTTTAAAGTATTGGTCCATTTCCTTTTCGAGATTTGTGGTAAAGTCCATGCTATCAATGACGACCATGGACTCCGTATTTAAAAACGCCGACCTGGAATCTACATTAAATGCTCCAATGGCACTCAATCGATCATCAAAGATAAATGTTTTGGCATGGATGGAGTCCGGCCCTTGATATTCCATTACATTTATACCCTTTTTTACCATTCCGTTGATATGCTTAATATGCCCTGAATAGGCCACCACATTGGCTGTCGATGCCATGGAGTTTGTTAATATCGTTGTCTTTTCTGGTGGTATCTGTAACGAATCCATATAGGTGCGCATAGGTTTCGTTGGAATCACATAAGGACTTTGGATGATTAAGGACTGTTTTGAATTCTTCATAAGATTCGTTAAGTCATACCAAGCCCAAGGTTCTTTATTAAATCGTTGGATAGGATTATGAATAAAGGTGACTTTTTTAGTAGGGAGGGACATTTTTATCCAATCATAATACGTATTGAATAATTTTTGATCCGTTTTTCTCAAATTCTCTAGTTTCTGTTTTAATTGATGAGTGGTTTCTTTTGCTTTCTTTTGTTGGCGTGAGGATAGTTTATGAATGGGAACCTTTGTAATGGGATGCTCCCAGACTTCATTAAAGTATCCTTCCATTTGATTCAACACACTGTCTTCCTTTGTCGAGGGATTCGTATTAATGATTAGAACATCTCGGTCATTGGTAGGGGACTTTTCCCCTTCTTGAATAAAATAACGATTCCCGATATTTCTACCGCCAATCAATGCATACTTATTGTCGATAACCAGTATTTTATCATGAAGACGATTATTCCATGTCCAAGGTAGGATAGGATTAAAGGGTTCATAAAATTTAACCTCGATGTTTGGATGATTGATTAAGGCATATTGAAGATCTTTTAGACCAAATCTAAGACCATGGAAAATTCCATCTAAAAGGATCCTTACCTTTACACCACGATCGGCCGCATCCAAAATCATTCCGAATATTAAATCGGTAATATATCCTTTATGTATCGCATAATAAGCGACATCAATAGACTCCTGTGCATTTTCCATTAAGTTCACACGGGCAACCCCAGAAAACATTTTTTCTTCCAGAAGAATCACACGATCCTGGGAGTTCTCATTTCCATAGAATCTTTCCACCTTATGCTGTTCCTTATAGGTGCTACTAACCTGCGGATGTTTATCTTTAAAAATAACAATGCCGAATATGACAACATACAGTAAATAAAAAATGAGGATAATCATAGCCGCACTCCTAACTTTTTTAATTGAATGTACCTCCTTCCAACACCAGAAAAGCAGTAATTGTTAATAGTTTGTACAACATCTTTTGCAATATGAAATAACTTGGAAAATAAGAAAAAAAGCAATGTCAACTTAGACATTGCTTTGGTTCAATCTATAAACCTAATGTTTTATTCGGTACTTTAATTCTGAACGTAATATGATCATTTTTTAAATCAAAACTTTGGACCTTTACTTTAAAGTTACTTTTCACTTCCATTTGTGTTACGCCAATATAGATCAGTTGATTTTTAGGATCAATTTCAACCCATTCAGGTGCTTTTAATTCTTTCTTCACATATTCAAGAATTTTCTTTTCAGGCAATGCCAATAACCCAAGTGACATATCCGATGCATACAACACAAGGTCTCCGTTTTCTTGTACCGAGGGTTCTAATGTGATCGATATGGGTATATCGGTCTGAAAGGCTTCGATGGACCCCAGCAATTGAACGTTTTCATCAAGTTTGACGGTATATTTATCATCTTTATCGTTCATGAAATGGTCGACATATTCATTGACGAGTTCATTCAAATTTTGCTTACTCGAAGTAATCGTAAACTCGGCCCCGGGTTCCTCTTCAATAAATTCTTTTATAGGTATGTCTGTATCTGATAGGGGCCAAAATAAAAAAATGAAGAAAAATAAAACAAAGCAAACATTTAATCCAACTATACCTAAAAATAATTGTTTCCATGATGGTTTTGTTTTTATTTGTATTTTCATCGATTTCACCTTCTATTCTAGATCTCCATCTGGTAACTCCGTTTCTTCATAGTATTCACTTAAATACTCAAGAACGCGCTGTGCCATTAATTTATACCCACTCGTATTGGGGTGGAAATTATCTTCAGATAACAGGTTGGTGGTAGAATTAGAGAATAAGTCTTCTGTAGGAATATAGGATACATTCTCAAACTCTTCTGTAACTGATTGCCCGGCTTGATTCCAATCATTTAGAATCATATCTAGCTGCTCAATATCACCAAAGTAACGCTCAAATGGATTATAAAATCCAATTAAATAAATCTGAGTATCTGGATTTATTTCATTTATTTTATGAAAAATAGCCGTTAATCTCTCAATATAACTAATTTTTTCTTCTTGAAAGGGCTCTAGATGAAGGTTTGTATAATTACTTCTAACCACTTTCATAATATCATTTGCACCGATTGTGATTAAAATGATATCAGCATCCTTTATAGCTGATGAAATTTCTTTGTTTTCCAGCCTCTTTAACAATTGATCCGTCCGATTCCCTCTTTTTCCGAAGTTCTCAATGGAAATATTCATATGATTATCTTCGAATGTGTGGTTTAAAATGCCTACATAACCGCCACTCTCTGTTTCATCTCCGACACCTTGAGTTAGGGAATCACCTATAGAAACAATTTTTTTATCATGAGTAAAAAAAGTAATGGCACCTTCTAGCATTTCTCTGACTTTCTCTTTTACCTTCTTTGCTACGGGTTGATCATCAAGGTCAGTTTCTGCTTCTTGTTGTTGTTCTTCCTCCGCTGTAGGTTCAACAGAATGACTATCTTGTTCGTTAGAAATAGTTGTTGAAACACTCACAGGTTCCTTCAGGTTACTAAAAGACGGAAGAAGTATATATAGAAGGCAACATCCTAAAATTACACCAGAAGTACTGATCCAAACCTTCTTTTTCTTCAAACCATCACCACCACCAGTTTATATTAATATCGGTGTCTTCTGTATTTTAATGAGTCAACATGTCATTTTACCATTCATTGACTAGTAAATTAAGAGAATGATATATATTTAACACTTCTGTAAGAGTTGTAAACGTGCAATATTTATTTCTCTTCTACAATATTCAGCTAATATCCTTAGTGAAACTGATATTAAAAAAACGGATTTTAACCCAAGGTATCAATGGGTTGAGACGTGTTTTTTCGTCGCCTCCTATCTTATCAATATATGAGAGGAAGTGTTCAATTTACTACTGGCGAGAGGTGCTGAAAAAAGGATGAAGAAGAAGATATTATTGAATAAATGAATCTTTAATTCTGTTGGAACGTAAATCCTACCAGAATTAAACACTCTATCGGTGGGTGTAGTGGTCGAGGTATGTTCGGCAAATTGCTTCAAAGGGGGGGATATGTTTGAGAAAAACATTTGAGTATTTACTTCTTTCACTAATGTTAATACTTTTTATAACGGGGTGTAAACCTGATGCTAAAAATGCAAGTGAAGATATTTTCCAATTTAAAGACTCGTTTGTAGGTGATAACAGTGCAGTAGGCAACATTGTAAATCAATTGCCTGGAGCAGAGCATTTAAAGCATTATGAACTTAAAACAGATGTCGAACCCTATGGTATAACTTTAAATTATAATGGTTTAAATTCAGAGCAAGAATATCAAGAAACAGTTATATACAATGCAACATTCTTAATTGCATTAGTTCAAAATGTTGATTGGATAACCGTTCATTCTGACAAAAGAGAATTTACAATTACAAAAGAAAATATACAAGAATGGTATAGTAAAGAATTAAGAGATGTCCCAAACGAACTTGAACTAATAAAACTTATAAACAAATGTTTAGTAGACATAAGCCGCAATAATGTTATTTCTTGTTTCAGCTCTCTTCTAAAGGTCCAAAAATAAAGTAATAAGGTTTACTTCAGTAAAATAAGGTATATTATATTTGGTGTATAGATTCTCTTTAAGGATAAGTAGGTGAACGAAGTGGGGAAATATCAATTGGATACCAAAGGTAAGGTAGCTGTGACAAAGTATCATGAAAAAAACAAGCCTGCCAAATTTGATAAAAAGCAGCAACTTGAAAAAATACGTGCGGAATATCTAAAAAAGAAGCAAGAACAAACAGATAAATAATATGAATGTAAACATAGGAAGACTAAAATCTCCCTATGTTTTTCTTATTCAAAGTTCTTTTTTCAAGACTTAGGTAGCTAAATAAAAAGATGAGTCTCGCTCTTTTCAGCAAGTTACTTTCTCAACACCCTACACTCAAAGATAGTCAGGGATACGTGCATTCTACTAAAGGCGCAGGTTTATGTAATAAGGAAATGAACAGTAGACACATAATGCACATTAAAAATACTCATGATATAAGTTCAAATATTAAATTTCCGATCCAAACTGCTAGCAAAATCCAAATTAAAATAAAGAGAATGCCAACTAACCAATTTTTTGGTTTTCCATTCTTCTTCATCTCTTCAGCCATTGTCCGATTTTCCTCTATTATATGAGGTGGTATCAATTTTAGGGCAAGGGAGATTCCTAAAGGAACGAGAATTAGGTCATCCAGATACCCTAAAACGGGGATAAAATCAGGGATTAAATCAATTGGACTAAAGGCGTATGCTACAACACAGATTGCTACAGCTTTTGCGTACCAAGGAGTTCTATTGTCTTTGTAAGATAGGTAAAGAACGAATAAATCTTGTTTTAATTTTCTTGCATAGTTTTTAAATTTAGTTAATTTATTGTCATTTTTCATTATTAAATATACCCCCATCCACAACAATTATAAATTATTTACTGGTTAGGTAAACTGATGAATTAATGAACAGTTCGAAAATACTGAACACGAGTTGAACAAACGAAGCAGGTTTATGGAATAGGAACTATTCTTATTAGTAAAAATCGGGTGATTGCATTAGGTATAAATAGAAAAGGATTTCTTCGGGAATGATATATACAAACAAATTGAAAGGTCGATGTTATTGAAGAAAAAGAAAATGTTTTCCCTAACTATGATAGTAATTCCTTGGCTTTCTGTTTTGTTTATGGACAAGAAATCATTCTTAAGGTATTTACCTGTTGCTAGTTTTGTTAATCTATTTATAAGTGTCTTTAGTGTCATCAGCAATAAGAAAAGATGGTGGAAAAATAAAAACCCATTTTCCCCAGGGAATGTAGATTTCTCATACATATTAGGGCCATACTTTGTAGCAACATTATGGATATTTAAATTTACTTTTGGTAATTTCCCGAAATATTTGATTGTTAATGTAATACTAAATATCCTTAATGCTTTTCCTATGGCTACTGTGTGGGAGAAGGTGGGTGCATTTAAATTTAAAAAAATCACTCATATTAGTTGGTATTTTATTTGTATATTTCTATCAATTATTATCTACGGTTATCAATATGTTATCGAAAAAACGATTGTAAATGAGAGTAGACTAAATTAAAGTTATTAAATATTTACACTAGCTACTGTTAAAAGGGTGTTGATCCAGAGGTGGATTAATGCCTATTTCTTTTGAATTTCTTTGTTGTATAAAAGGAGCAGATTAGTAAAATAAGAAATGTGTAATAACCTCCTACTTTTTCTCTAGTAGGAGGTTATTTAGGTTATTGATAATATTTTGATTGCATACCCTAGGTAATATAAAAAACATTATTACTTATTTACCTTAAGTGTATACATTTATTATTGCTCAATCGTTGTATAAGTATAGGGAGGAACAAAAATGAATAAAGAAAATGTGCTTGCCTCCTATCTTATCAATTTAGGAGAGGAAGTGTTCAATTTACTACTGGCGAGAGGTGCTAAAAAAGAGGATGCAGAAGATATTATTCAAGACACCTATTAAAAAGTCTATACACTGTTGAATGACCTTACAGAGAGGAATATACGTCCTTGGTTTCATAGAGTATCACTTAATCAATTTATAGCCGTGTTGGTTCTGTTACCAATCCTTTATATAACGGGTAATTACTTTGCAGCCAAAAGGTCATCGAGACTTCACGATAGATTATTCTTACATAATGCGATTTCTGAACCTAATATTCAAATTGACTCGCAGGTGACCAGTAATTCATCAATGTTTGGCGGAAATATTATCACGAATCGGTCCAAAAATATTAACGGTTACATAGTTCAATGGAGCACTCTTACAAGTTCGTATGATTGGATTCGTAACAATATAGATTACAATGAATTAGTTCCTGGCTTTCATTGGTCAGATGCAGATTTTTATGAGTATGACAAACAAACAAAAAATAAAGTTGCAACATTTTATCATCCATCGATTAAAGAATACTATGATAGTGTACAAAATGAGCTAGGGGAAATATCACAAATGCAGAATTACGTTGCAGAAGTTGCCATTTCTTTTGACCAACCTTATACCTTTAAAGAAATTCAAGAAAAAATTCCAGACAATTTAAACATCGTGTGGTTGTATATGACATCACCTATTGTCGATGAAAGTAACGGGCCTTCTGGTATGCCAGTATATGGATTTAATACGTCAGATTCTCCGAAACAGGCGTATAGTAGTTTTATTGATGCACTAGAAGAATATGATGCTAATGGTTATGACGAAACAATCCAAAAGATTTTAACTTCAAATAAAGATAAATTATTTGATAAAGTAAAAATTTCTGGAGTGTTGCTCACTGGTCAAACAGAAAATTTCAAGAGCCTAGAAAACCAAGCTTTTATTCGTGGTGCTTCAGTTGGAGCAACGGCAGAAATTGTCCCTTATATTAAGCCAAATAAATAATATAGTAGAAGTCTGTTTATTTATTGGACTGGATAGTATTCGAGGAGGGATCGCTGAGGCTATCTTTTACCTTGTTGTAGAATAGGGGGGGATAGTTTAATAACAATATGAGTAACCTTTGAGGAATTTTATACGTCTTTAACCATAAAGGTGGGGTGTATATGAACAAATGTCTTTTTGTATTAGCTATTCTTTTTGGTTTTACCATAATGGGGTGTTCAAAAGCGGGAATGTCAGAAGAAAAGCCTCCAGACGTCTATTTAAAAATTGGTAATGAAGAGTATGAAACAAAACTTGGCACTTATTGTTGGAGAGGTACATGTGCTGATACGGCAGGACCTGTAGACCTTTTAAAGGGAAAAGAACCTATTAAAGTAAATCCTGGTGAGAAAATATCTATTATAATGGACTATGAACCAAAACCAAATGAATTCCATCTTACTCAGATTAGTGAAAGTAATGAAAACGAAAACGAAGTCTCGGTTAAAGAAGACGGTTTTTCCGCACCAACTCAAAAAGGGGTATATCATTATGCTTATGGTGTATGGTGGATGGATGAAAAGGAAGAGAATCTATCTCATGGAGATGCATTTTATGCATTCGTTTTAGAAGTAAAGTAGTTCTTTAATAAACTATAGGTCGACTCTTCAGTAATGGAGGTCGCCTTTTTCTTATTCCACTAACGGAGCAGTTATATTTAATAAGAGGTTATGACAAATTGTTATAATATTAAAAAAATAATTTAATCTCTTGGGGAGAAAAGATTATGAACTTACAAATTTGGATAGCTAATGAGGGAGATATTCCGAATGTTCACAAGCTTATGTTAGAAGCGTTCGAGGAATATCGATTCCTTGATGTTCCTTCTAGTGCATTAAATGAACCATTAGAAACTCTCCAAACTGCTTTTAAGAGTGGTTTGGAGCAGGCGTTATTATGCTCGGTGGATGGGATCCCACTTGGTTCATTAAGATTTACAATTAAAGAGGTTCCATATATTTTTCAAGAGTATCTGTAGCACCTAAAGCACGAGGGAAGGGAATAGCCAAGGAAATGTTATTGTGGCTCGAAAAATATGCTAATGATAATAGTAAAATGAAAATAGAATGTCGAGTTCGAGAATCTTTACCTAAGAATATTAGTTTATACGAGGCTATGGGTTATATTGTTGCTAAAGAAGAAGTTGTAACCAACCCTAATGGCTTCTCTGTTAAAACAGTGTTAATGGAAAAACTTTTATCAAAAGAAGTTCGTATTTGATTCATTTGGACGATATTTTTTAATTACTCACAAAAGGAGGGATTAAGCTAAGGTTATGAACCTAACATTTGAAGAAAAGAGGGCATTGATCCAAGAAGGATTGATGCCTATTTGTGTTAGAATTTCTTATTGTAGAAACGAAGCAGGTTTTGTTTAGGAAGGATTATTTTTACCAATATATAGAATATAAAAGTATTCAAAATATTAATAGGGGGCAATATGGCTGAATACATAAAGGAAATAAGAGAACTTATAGGTAGCAGACCATTTATATTGGTTGGTTCAACAATTGTAGTGATGAATGAGAAAAAAGAGATTTTATTTCAACACCGTTCTGATTCAAAAGAATGGGGTTTGCCAGGTGGAGCAATGGAAATGGGTGAAACATTAGAGCAAACTGCTGAACGTGAACTTTATGAAGAAACGGGGTTAAAAGCAAACAGTTTTAAGTTTATTGATATTTTGTCTGGAAGTAATCTTTATTATAAATATCCTAACGGTGATGAAGTCTATAACGTAATCTGTGTCTACTTAGCACAAGAAACAAGTGGTGAGTTAGCTATGAATGATGGTGAGAGTTTGGATTTAAGATATTTCTCCATCAATGAATTACCCTGCGAGCTTGATGAAAGAGCAAAGATAATTATAGATAAACATTTTATTTAAGATAAGTTTTTTCGTTGTAGTCTTTTATATTTGATAGCCCTCTTATTTTTTAAAACCAAGAAGTTTGTGAACTATTTTACTTAAAGTATAGGGGGCGATTCTTCTAATGGAGGATCGTTTTCTCTTATTGTAGAAAAGGGGCAGAATAGTTGAATGAGACGTTTGGGTTTTTATGGTGAAATATATAAAATGGAAGAGTGAACGGAGAGGTGAACTTGAGTGACAAAGAAAAAGAATTTATATGTACTATCTTTAATCATTTTGGCATTACTGATATTATCAGCAGTGTTAAATTTTAATTCGTTTAATTATGCAAAAAATTCTTGCATTGAAAACGGTAAGACTCCAATAGTTGACTCGACTTTATTAGCAATTAATTGGAGTGTTTCTTGTGAATAATGCATCCTTTGTTATTTAACAAACGGAGCAGGTTTATGGAATAAGAAATAAACTCTAGACAGAAATTGTACAGCAGAAAAAAGCCGAGAGCTGTAACCTCCCGACTCGCTTAACTTTTTTTAAGTGCCTT